>NZ_JBFAYB010000020.1:0-92226 GCF_040681075.1 Streptomyces sp. NPDC051907
GGGCGCCGGGGTCATCGTCGACCCCTCGCTGCCGTCCCGGCGTCGCAGGGCCGCGACACTGGCGCGATGAAACGACTCCCACCCGACTTCTCCTCGCCGTAGCCCTCGTTGTGACCGTGGGGCTCTCCCCGTCCTGTTAGCCGGGTGCGACTCACCGGAGTCGACCGAGAGTTCGGCGCCATCGCGCCAGACGGCCGCGCCCTGTCATGGCCTACCGGGCGGGCCTCGAGGCGGGCAGGTCCGTGTACGACACGGCGGGCAAGGGTGCGGCGGTTCGCGACGCCACCTGGGGCGGCTGTACCCGACGGCCTCTCGACGCCGACACCCCGGAGTCCGAGGTCGACAGGGGAGCGTGGGTCCAGGGCTGCCTCGACGGCGTCTTCGACAAGCCCGCCGCACCGCCCGCCGCCGCGGTCACCCGCCGCGCGGAGAACTCCGGCCTGCTGCGGAGCTTCCGCGCCTGGGCAGAAGACAACGGAGGTCAGGAATCGGCGCCACACGTCTCGAAGCTCACGACCACGCAACTGACGAAGAATGACGACGACATCGAGCTGACCGCCGTGTGCTGATTCTGGGCCCCGACGGAGTGAGGCTGCTGCGTCAGCGGATCTGAGCACGCTCCCTTCGATGGCAGCCGGCGACCGAGCTAGTGCGGATCAGGACGGCGACGGTTCGACATGGTCTCGGAGCCCTCAGTGCGCCGGCTGACGGTCCCTTCCACGAGGCAGGTGACGGTCAGATTGCGCTGCCGAAGCCAGGGGGCGTCCCAGCTGGTCGGATTCGCAGCGGAGGGCGCGTGCTTGCTGAATCATCAGTCTGAGGCTCGCGATGGATGAAAAGAGGAAGCGTGAAGGTTCTTCTGGGGATTGGCTTCGTTCACGTGAAGTAGCAGCGTTTGATCAGCCGTTTGGGCAGCAGTTGGCGATCTTGAGTACTGCAGACACTCACGAGAAATGACGTCGCCGTGGTGCGGTGCCACCGGAGTGCGGCAGAAGCGGTCCGTCTCTTGATCACCGGTCGTTAGACTCCCGGCGTTCAGGTGCTGTCGATGGACTGGAAGGCCAAGCCATGGACGATGACCGTTGGGCCGACTGGCCGGAACGGTGGGTCGGCACGGACTGCGACGTGCGGGCGGCCATGGGCGCGATCCCGCGGGAGGTCAAGGACGGGTTCAGGTACGACGAGGTCCCCTGGCAGCGGTTCCGGCACTTCTACGGCCCGGGCGAGGAGATCCCCGGCCTGCTCGCCACGCTCGCGTCCGGGGACGCCGAAGCTGGCGACAGGGCCTTGGGGCAGCTCTGGACGAGTCTTCACCACCAGGGCGGCACGATCGCGGTGGGGGCACTGGCGGTGCCGTTCCTGCTCCGGATCGCGGCGACCGCGCGCCCCGAACTCCGCGCCCGAACCCTTCGCCTGGTCGCCGAGATCGGCCGGTGTCAGCACATGGGGGACGGATCGCGGGAAGGCCTGCTCCAAGTCGCCGAGGAGCCGTTGATGATCGAGGGCAGCACGATGTGTCCGGTGGACTGGACGATCCAGGCCGCCCGTCAGGCCGTCACGGACGACCTTCACCTTCTGCTCCCGCTTCTCTCCGACCCCGACCCCGAGGTCCGCTCCGTGACCGCCTACGTCCTGGCGGCGGCGACCGGCGAGCTTTCACATGTCTCCTCTGCTCTGCAGTCCAGGCTGGCGAAGGAAGACGATGCGGTAGTCCGGGTGAGCCTGATCCTGGCGATCGCCCAACTCGCCCGCGAACAACAGGATGAACACGCTCCCAGGTGGGCCCGGGGCCTGTGGTCGGATCCCGGACGACCGCCCGAGGTCCGCATCGGCGCCGGCCTGGCCTGGCTGTGCCTGGTCCCCGACCCTGCCCCCGATGAGCTCCGCGCCCTCCTCACCGACCCCGGCACCCGTCAATACGACGGCCTGCTCCAGCCGGTGCCATGGCTCACCTGGATCGACCCCACCGGCGTCGGGCTGCGAAGTTGCATCGACGAAATGCTCACGGCGAACATCCCCGAAACAGTGCTTGACGATCCTTGGGGTGGAGGACCATCAAGCTGAACCATGCAGCGGTCAGCCGGCTTTGGCGGGCGCTTCGGTGCGCGGCCGGGTCGAGGTGAGGCGGTAGGAGTCGGTGCCGGTCTCGATGATGGTGCCGTTGAAGGTCAGGCGGTCGACGATGGCCGGGCAGAGGCGGGGGTCGGTGAAGGTCTTGGTCCAGCCGCCGAAGGACTCGTTGAAGGCGATCGCGACGCTGTTCTTCTCCTCGCCTTCGGTCAGCACCTGAAAGAGGAGCTCGGCGCCGTGACGGTCGAGTTCCATGTGTTGGGTCGGGGACGAGACGCCGTGCACTGTTTCAAGTACCGGTTTTCCCGTCGCCGCCCGCCGAACCGGACGTGCCCGTTGGCCGAGCATCCGGCTCTCCACGTGATCCGCTGGATCAGGCGAGGTATTCGCTGACCTGGCCGACGAATGCCACATCATCATGGCTGGTCCGACGAAAGCGTGCTTTCTCCGGATCGACCTCATCGATGTTGTATGGCGTGCTGATCTGCGCTCCACGGAATCGGTAACGCTCTGCTATGGCGCTCTCCAGCACTGCAAAGCAGCCCATCCACCAGATTCGGCAGGCTGCTGACGACTCACGGGACGTCAACCACTGGTAGCCGTAGTACTCAGAGGCCGGGAAAGCCGGTCAGTTCCTTGCCCATCGGTACAGCTTGATCTGATGACTGCAAGGCGTTCTTCCACGTAGTAGCGGGTCACTGCATCCACGCCTGCTGTCCTGGCACCCCGATTGCCAGACACCCGCTCCCAAGCCACCATGGTGGTCAGAGCAGCGTTGCGGCAGGCGAGTGGCTGGCAGCCACCCAGATCTGGAAGTTCTTCGGCTCGTCCTCGGCGGGCGCGTTTCGCAGAGGGCTTTGGTGTGGTCGTGGACGCAGGTGACGTAGGTGCCGGGATATGGCGACGGTCGACCTGACAAGCCGCAGACTCACCCGCGAATCCACCCTGGCGCGACGCCTGAGCGCATGGCAACGCAGCACTATGAGCTCGCCGACGAGCACACTCTTTCAGGTGGCCGGGTTCTGGGCAGGGCACCCGTAGTCGTACGCGTAGATCGCGTTGCCCTCCCTGTCGCTGAGGTGGAAGCAGTGGCCGTAGGCCCACACCGTGACCGAGTCGGGCCGATGCTGGACCTCGAACGGCTCGTCGCCATACGACGTCCCGGGCCCGGTGCCGTCTCCCGCGGGCGAGTGGGTGGCAACGACGCAGGTCTCTTTCGGCAGGATCTGGTGGATGTCCGCCCAGGGCTCCACCGTCAGCTCCAGCGGCTCCTCGCCGTCGTTGCTGACCGCCAGTCGCGCCGTTCTCCCTGCGAACATATCCAGCACCCCCTGCTTGACCCTGCGCCGTCACGCGGGCAACTGCACTCCGTGCGGGCGCACACAGCACGATCCTCACATGCGTGATCACCCGATCCAACGCCACGCCCGAGTTACCGAACAACCTGCCGGGGCAAAACGCTCTTCTACTGTAGACGTCGTTTCGTTTGGCGCTGGTCGGCTGTCAACGTCGCCTTGTCATGACGGTGTGAGAGCCTCCGGGTATGAGCTACGACTTGGCCGTGTGGGAAGGAGAGCCGCTGCCGGACGACAGGGCGGCCAGCCGAGCCTTCGCCGACCTCTACGACTGTTACCTGGACGCAGCGGCGGGCCATCCTCCGACCGAGCGCATCGCGGACTACATCGCTGCGCTTGTAGAGCGGTGGGGTGATGCGTCCGTGGACGAGGACGCCTCGCCCTGGGCGGCATGGCCGTTGCTTGCAGGAGCCGGCGGCCCGCTCGTCTATATTCCGCTGGGCTGGAGCGCAGCCGAAGAGGTCTCCGCCCATGCCGCGGCCCTCGCGGACTCGATGGGGCTGGTCTGTTTCGATCCTCAACAGAATCGGCTCAGGCCCTGACGGTCTTGGTCAGACGCCGGTATCCGATCAGAAGCGCTGCCAGGCCGACGAAGGCGAGAACGTGTTCCGGTTTCCGCTCATAGCGGCGGTGCAGACATCGGCAGCCGGCCAGCCACGACACGGTTCTCGTGTGCGGCGGCGAGGTCTTCACGCACCTGGGGGGTGGCCCGCCCCGGGGAGCTTGGAGCGCCATTCGAGCTCGCAGACCTTGTCGCTCGCCGCGCGCAGGCGCTCGTCGGCCTTCGCGACCTGGGTCGGGATGTCCACGGGCAGGCCGGCCTCGACAGTGTGAAGACTGGCCTTCAACTTCTTCACGTCCTTGGTGTCCTGCGTCCGAAGTTCGATGACTATATGTAGCCTTGCATGCATTGCGCGTAGGGGGCGGCCGGTGGCCGAGGTGAAGTTGACTGAGGACGAGCGCGAGACGCTGGTGCGCCGGTCCCGGCGGGCGACCTCGGCACAGGCCACGACCTCTCCGCGGGGACGCAAGGTGCGGCATGCAGCCCTGACCTGCCACCTATGAGCCACCGCATCCTTGGGCTCGCCAGCGCGTCAATTCCGACCACGGATGGCACGCACCAGGGCAGCTGCGGCGTGCAACGTCCTGACGCGGTCCCGCCCCGAAGTGCCCTTGACAGCAATGCCCGCAATCAGCACGGCTGCCGCCGAGATGATCGCCACCAAAGCCACCGCCACGATCGCCCATGTGTCCGTGATCACCGAAGAAACTCCTTGCCGTCCGGCCGCCCTGTCCGGCGGCGCTCGGTGAGGACGATCGCGTACAGCGCCCCGGTCGTCAGCACGTGCCGGACCTGCCGGATCCGGTCAGTAGGGTGCCAGGTCATGGCAGTCAGAGCCGAACCGTCGGCCGGATCGGCTGGACCGCTCTCAGGACGAGGAGCAAGCATGCATCGGGATGAGGGCCTGAGCGCAGGACGCCAGGCACTTCGAGATGCGCTGCAGGATCTGCAGGCGCGAGCACTCAAGGGCGGTCGTACCCGTAAGTCAGCTATTGAGCTGGCCGACGCAGCACTCAAGGAGCGTGGATGGAAGCCGCTTCGGTCGGCCGCATCGGCCCAACCAGAGGTAGGCACACGGGAGAATGAAGCGCGGAAGGTGGTCCTGTCCACTCAGGCGGTCAGTGACTGGTTCGTACGCGGCACCCCAGCCGCGGACTTCGAATTGTTTGTGGGCCGTGGTTCGTGTGCTTTTGGAGTGGTCCGGAGATGGTCCCCGCCTGGAGCCGAGACTGACGGTGCGGCAGATCGCAGAGAGCTGGCAGCCTCTGCGCCAGGTGTGGAGGACCCGCTGGCAGGAGGCTCGCAAGGCGTCTCCCGTGACTCACAACTCTCAGAACCACAGCGTCCGCCGGAAGAAGGCCCGGGCATACCTCCAAGGAATCGGCAGAGATCACCGGAGCAAGGGGGAGCTGGCGCCGGAACCGGCTGCCCGGGAAGCTGTTGCCAAGGCACGGGCTCGCCTCGTACGCGAGCACGAGGAGGCCCGGGCACGAACCCCTGGCGAAGCCCTCGACCGTCTTGACCAGTATGAGTACGAGCGGCTGATGGACGCGCTCGAACTGGTGGAGGTCGACTGGGCGGCTGGGACTCGACTTCTGGCCCGTTTTGTCGATGACGACGGTGGCGTGGTCAGGCACCGGGTGCAGGCGGCCCGGGCGCTGGCGGACATCCGGGTCCTCGCGAGTATGCAACCGCGCGTCGGGAAGTCCCCCAACGATGGGGACGACCGGAGCAAGGGGGATCAGGTACCGAGTGGGTCTGCCCGGGAAGCCGTTGCCAAGGCCCGAGCCCGTCTCGTACGCGAGCACGAGGAGACCCGGGCACGAACCCCTGGCGAAGCCCTCGACCGCCTGGAGGACTACAGACACGAGGAGTTGATGGACGCCCTCGAACTGGTGGAGGTCGACTGGACAGCGGGGACTCGACTCCTGGCCCGCTTCGTCGATGACGACGGGCGTTTGATCAAGTTCCGAGCGAAGGCGGCCCGGGCGCTGGCAGAGCTAACTGCTGAGCACCCTTTGTGATCAACCCCCGAGGTATCACTCAACAAAGCACTACTGGTGTCCTGCGCGCGCCGTGAAGCGCAAGCTCAAGATGCTGCAGTACCTACCGGAGGTCATCGACGGCTTCCTCGCCGGCACCGACCTGGCCCTGGACGTGTGAACAGGGGGGTCGGCCGAACGGCGATAGGTCTGGCACGGTCGGAGCCGAAAGTCCCTGGTCAGATACGGTGACGGGATGACCGAGAGCCTGCCTGACGACGTAGCCGACGTGCTTGCGGCAGTCCTGAACACGGACAATCCGGTTCATGCCGCACTCCGAAGGCAGGTTCCACACCTCAGCGTCCGAGCTCGCTGCACATGCGGGTGTGGCACCGCCTACTTCGAACTCGACACCAGCGAGGTCGAGGCCGCGTCCACCGGCCCCGGCACTGTCGTGGCGGCCGAAGCGCAGCTCGTCACCGAGGCCGGCGAGTGCCCCGGCGAGGTCCTGGTCTTCACGCAGGGCGGCTACCTGTCGTGGCTGGAAGTCTGTTCATGGAGCGACGACATCGAGGTGACGCTGGCCGCCGCACGTCCCTGGCTGCAGCCACGATCTTGATCCCCAGCGTCCAGCGGTCTCCGATCTGCACGACACCACGATCCAAACCGACATCACGAGTTGGAGTTCAGTAGCTTCCGCCTACTTGCAATCCGAACCGGATTTGATCAGGCGCTGGTTCGCGCCGCGACTGACCGGGCCATGAGCTCGCGGGGGAATCCGGTCATAGCTGCGGGGACCCTGCAGGTAGATCACGGAGCTGGCCGGCCCGAACAGAACCGGGCCGCACGAGTACAGCAAGCCCGAGCACGAAGGCGTCTTCGAGATACCGGCTGAACGCCTCCCCCCGGCGCTCCGGCGGACCCGGGCCGACTGGGAGGCCCCGTGCCGGCACTGGAACCGGGGGAACCCGGACTTCGCGGCAGGCCGCCGGGCAGGCCCGCCGCTGACGTGCCGTACGTGCCTGACGAACCCCGGACTGCGTCCGCCAGGACGTCTTCGTGCCGCCTACAGCCAGGTGACGTCGTCGCCGTCGACGATCAGGTTGTCCCAGGAGGGGATGCGGTAGAACTTCTTGCTCTCGCCGCCGCCGAGGACGGCCTTGCGCCAGACGCCGACGCCGTCGGTGAGCGTGTAGGAGCCCTCGTAGACCTTGTCGTACGCGGGCACGAAGGCGCCCTGCTCGCAGGTGACGTCGGTGGACCACATGCCGTGTCCGTCGGAGTTCCCGTTGTACCGGCGCGGCATGGCGTCGCGCCGGTACCGGCCGACGTACTCGGGCTGGGGTTGGGGGTCGGCTTCGCTGGCCGCGGCGGTCACCACGGCTAGCGGTGCGCCGGCCAGGCGGGCGGGAGCGGATGCCTCTGCGGCGTCGGGGGCGATCACGGTGCAGGTGTGGTCGGAGTAGGCCACGCACACGGTGCCGTCGGGGGCGACGGCGATGGCCGGGGCCTTGTCCGGGGTGCTGGGGAAGGGGCCGGTCTCGGTGAGGTCGGCGGCGTTGAGGATGCTGCCTGCGCGGTCGGCGTGGACGGCGTAGAGGAGGGTGCCGTCCGGGGACGCCGCGAGGGCGGTCGGGGCGGGGCCCTGGGCGCGGGCGGTGACGGTCATGGTGGCGGTGTCGATGGCGACCAGCGGGTCGGCCTGATGGGGCACGAACGCGTACAGGGTGGCGCCGTCGGCGCTGAGGAGCACCCGGACGCCGTGGTACTTCTCGGCGGGGGCGGCGATGTCGACCGCCTGCCCCGGACCCGGATCGGTCTCCTCCGCGTTGTCGTCCTGCGCGTTGGTCCCGTCCTGGGCCCGCTCGGGGACGTCCATGGCCAGCACGCAGGGCGTCTGCTTCCGGTTCGAGTTCTGACCGTGCCTGCCCAGGTAGAGGCGTCTGCCGTCCGGGGACAGTGCGATGGTCTCCCATGAGCTGAAGACGGGCTCCTGGGGGACGGCGTGGTCTCCCGTCTCCTTCCCCGAGGCCGTGTCCACCTCGAGCACGGCCAAGCCCTGGGCCAGTAGCACACGGCTGCCGTCGGCGTTCACCGCTACGTCTGTTACCCGGGCCTCTTGGTCGGAGTAGAGGGTGTCCGTCTCCAGGGTCCGGGTGTCGACCGTGCTGACGTTGCAGCCTCCCTCGGACAGGGCGTACAGCTTCGTGGCGGCGCCGCCGGACCGGGCGGCCAGGGCGCGGTTGCCCATCAGGGCCTGGGTTGTCCTGATCCGGCCGGTGGCCGCATCCAGCACCGCAATGCCGCCCGGCTCCGGCCCCGTCTGCCGGTAGGCGATGTAGAAGTGAGACACACTCGACTGCGTCACGCGGCGTTCCTCCCGAACGGCGAGCGGCCCCGGCCGCCCCATGCGCCCGTGCCCTGCCACCCGCTGCCACGCAGCGTAGCCACCCCGCCACCTGCCCGGTAAAAGATCACCAACCCACTCATAACCGGCACCCGGCCTCATCCGACCGGAAACCGGCTCCCCACCACACCAGTCATGTCCCGAAGGCCATCGGCCGCGAGGAAGCAGCCCGCCTGCGCGAGCAGATCGCCCAGCTCAGCAGGCAACTCGCCGCCGTGGAGCATCGGCTGGAGCGGCTGGAACTCACCTGGGAGACCGTGCTCGAGCTCGCCACCCCCGGCTCTCATGTACGCACGTCGAAGCGGCCGTGACAGGTGCAGTGAGAAGCGGGCCGGCGAAGCGAGATTCCCCCGAACGGGGCAGGATCCGTCGTTCAGCGCGCGGTGCAGTGAGAATCCGACAGCACGGATGAGACCGAGCGAGAATTCGCCAGTTGCACTGCGACAGGACATCAACAGATCAACGGTCACGCGGCTGCCTTGCCGCGAAGTGACAAGTAGCAGCGGGTGATGAGCTGGGTTCAGCTTCCTTGGGTGAGGCTGAACCCGATAGCTTGCCGACGCAGAAGAGCTGGCAGGAGGGGCGGAGCTGGTGGCGAAGCTGAACGAAGGCCACCGGCCGGGCGGCCGCGCCCCCGCGTACAACGACTGTGGTCTGGGGTGGACACGGGCCGCGCGTCGTCCGCGCTCATCGACGACGCAGCCTGACGCTAGGGTGGTGACCATGGCTTTGGATCAAGACGGCGTGATGCTGCCACGGCTGCGGCCGGCGCACGTTGCACGGCGTGGCGTGGCCTTCGGCCTGCTGGGCGTGGTGCCACTCGTGGCGGCGGCTTTGAGAATCACGGACCACAGCGACCGACGAGAGTTCCTGGCCGTCGTCAGCGGTCTTGTCGGCCTCTTCGGCGCGATCCTGCTTGTGATCGGTGCAGGCTTTTGGTGGGCCAGTGCGCGGGACGTCCGCCGCTTGCGGGACTGGCACACCCTCACGACACAGGCCGCCTCAGTGACCATCGTGGGTCCGCTGTTCCTGCGCTCCGGGCTGTTTCTGCTTGTCCTCGGAGCTGCCGCTTTCGGGCTGTACCAACTGGTGGCCGATTCACCGTACGGCAGCTGGCTGCACGGCCAGCACTAAGAGGAGCTAGCAGAAAGCGTGCGTGGGCCCATGTCTGGTTCTGCGGTGTCTCGTTGGGCAGGGCAGGGGGAAGGGAAAGGGTCCGCCGTGGCTGGTGACGGACGATTTGTGGGTGCGGATCGAGCCGCTGCTTCCGGTTCGGTCCCGGCGGGTACGAAATCCGGGCCGGCTGCCACTGGATGACCGCCGGTGCCTGCAAGGGATCCTGTTCGTGCTGCACACCGGCATCCAGTGGGAGTGGCTGCCGCAGGAGCTCGGCTTCGGTTCCGGGATGACCTGCTGGCGCCGGCTCCACGACTCCTTGACCCCGTGTCCGCTCGTCGATACCCCCGAGATCGCCGCCAACCCGGTCCTCGAGGACGCGACCGGGCATCGCGAACTGCTGACGGGCGGCACGCTGCTCCACTGCGACCTGCGCGCGGACAACCTCCTGATCGCCGAGGACGAACAGATCCGGGTCGTCGACTGGGCCTGGCCCCACCGTGGTCCGGCCTGGATCGACACCGCCTTCCTCGTGCCACAGCTCATCATCGCCGGACACACTGCTCCTGACGCGGAGAAGTGGGCCGGGCAGGTCCCTGCCTACCGGCAGGCCGACGACACCGCGATCAACGTCTTCGCGTCCGCGCTGACCGGCTACTGGGCCAGCCGCGCGGCACAGGGGTCCCCTGAGCTGCGGGCGTACCGGGCCCGGGTCGTCGACGCCGGGCGCGCCTGGGTCGGCCACCGATCGCCAACGTGACAGGCGGTGCGTGTCGGCCCCTGTCCAGCACGCTGGACAGGGGCCGCTCACCGCGGCGGGCTGAGAACTGGCACCGGATGGTGGACCCGCCAGGCCTCACGGTAGCGAAGTACCGAACGAGACGGCTCACCCTGGCGGCCGCACCGGTCAGCGTTCTGAGGCGGCCGCGACTCAGCCAGCGTGGCCCCCCGGGGACTGCTGGCCGGCAGCCGCACCGGCCAGCTGGAAGGTCTCCCCGATCATGTCAGCGCAGGCCGTCCATTCCTCGTCACCCTTGAAGGGGACAGGTGCTGCCTCGGACTGAGTTTGAGCAGCAGCGCGGGCCGCGGCCGCCGTCGGCGTGTCCGGGCCCGCAACGGGGCGGATTGTCGAAGCCGGCTGCGGGCGAAGGCTTCGGATGGTGGTGTCGACTGAACCGGTTGACGGATATCCGCAGGTCAGATGGCATTTCTGCTAGCTTCCGCTCATGCTTGAGACGGGTGATCCCTCTCGGGATCTGATCAACTTCGTGCTGCCACAGACCGGTGCCCTGGTCGAGGTGGCCGACCCAGCCCAGCCGTACGTTCTGCTCGACGCTGCCGGGCAGGTGGTGGAGCCGGTGTCCGCGTAGGGCTGAAACGGCGAGGCCTGGAAGGTGGACGGGGCACTCGGATCGGTTGCTCGGGTTCCCCCGCTGACGCGGGGGTGTTCCGGCTGTTGTCGCCGACCGAGACGCAGCGTACCGGCGATCTTCTGGGGCGCCGAGGGCACCCCGGTCTCGGACCGGGGTGCCCTCGGCGTTCGAAGCGGCTGCCTCAACCGCAGTTCCTGGTGTGCTTGTTGGGTGCGGCAGCAGGTTGCTCCTGCTGGCCGGGTACGGTGCTGTTGAGCCGCTTGGTCAGCTCCTCGGCGGTGCGGCCGGTGAACTCGTCTCGCAGGCTGTAGTTCGGGTCCTCGGGGCCGACAGCGGCCGCCCGCGCTGTACGGCTCGCCTGGATCTGTCCCTGGAACTCGCCCTGCCCGAGGACGCTGTTGTCGTAGGGGATGTTGGACTCGGAGCCGAGCCCGCGCCACTGGCCGGGGATTTCCCCGTCGCCGGGATCGCACTTCGGTTCCTGCCACTCGATGGCCATGACGTAACGGTGGCCGGTCTCGATGCGGGGCTCGTCCTCCCCGGCCATCTCCGTGCGGTTGGCCGTGCTGCCGTCGGTGAACTGCCAGCCGTGCGCTGTCCACTCGAACGATGAGGGGGCAGTCTTGGCGGAGGTGTCGCTGGACCAGAGGACCTTGTCGACGCGCAGGGTGACGTTGCGGAGGATGAGGCCTTCGCCGCGGTCGATCTCGTCCTGGCCCGGGGGGATATCCCTATCGGCGACCGGGGTGACCTCGACGACGTGGTCGGCGTACGTGACCCAGTCGGTCGCGGTCTGGGCTGGGTGGCGGTCGGCGCCGTGAGCGAGGATGATGCCCGGCTTCCGGGGCTGGTTCTGGCTGGCCTGGTCGCTGACGGTGAGTGCGGTGGCGGTGAGGATGGCGACGGCGGCGGTGCCGGCGGCTATGGCGGTGGCGCGTGTGGATCGTCTCAAATCTGTTCCCCCCGGTCCTAGTAGACGATGTTGATGTTGCTCTTCTGGTTCGAGCCGAGCGGCTGGTCGTAGCCGACGGACTTCTTCATGCAGCCCAGCCTCGCGTCCTGCATGCCCACCGCCGGGTAGGCCCTGTTTCCGTGGAGCAGGCCGACGGCATGGCCGGTCTCGTGGCAGCTCAGTCCGGGGGTGTAGGAGCCGCCGCCTTGGATGCGGACGTACTGCTGGTCGCACTTGTAGTTGCCGGGGGAGGCGTCGTTGCAGAAGGCGATGCCGTCGGCGCTTCCAGGGACGTTGCCTTCGCTGTAGTAGATGTCCGTCTCGGACGAGCCGGACCAGGTGGGCGTCGAGTCGTAGGTGATCGACAGGTCGGTGGGGGCGTACTCGCTGGCGAGCAGGCTGCGAACGATCCGCTTGTCGTCGTTCTCCAGTTTGTTGTCGCCACCGGAATCCATGTAATAGGAGACGTCCGCATTGTCGGTCCGGCAGACAGTTCCGTTGGCTTCGCCGCCGAGGCAGCCGACGTAGTAGTTGGAGGTGGGAACGATGTTGTCGATCGACGCGGCAGCGGGTTCGATGTCCACGGCCGGGCTGGACGGTGCTGTGGCGAACAGGCAGACGACGGCCAGCGCGACGATTCCTGCTGCTCTTCGTGCACCCTGCATCGGAAGCAAAAGGATCCTTCCCCTTGTTACGTGGCAGTTCGGGCAGGAGACAGCCCGTGAGGCCAATCACGCCCCAC
Organism: Streptomyces sp. NPDC051907; assembly: GCF_040681075.1. Lineage (NCBI taxonomy): Bacteria > Bacillati > Actinomycetota > Actinomycetes > Kitasatosporales > Streptomycetaceae > Streptomyces > Streptomyces sp. NPDC051907. The sequence continues at coordinate 12,560 of NZ_JBFAYB010000020.1, forward strand.
GGGCCAATTAGCGCACGCCTGTTCGAACACACACAAGGATCAGGCCGAGCGGAATCAGACATTCCATGCTCTATTGGCTGGTTTGCGTCCCCGGGGAGCGGCATGCGGTCTGTTCGGCCTCGTCGAGTGCCTTGGTGATCGTTGACCGGTACTGGGTCAGCTTGGCGCCTTCGAACGTGGACGCCTCCTGGTCGGAACGCTCCGGCACCACCATCAGCAGACGCTGCCCCTTCTCGATCGGCGGGCGAGCTTCGGCCGCTCTCGGATCGACCAGGTCGAGGGTGATCCGGTTGTCACCGTGGGAGGGCTTGATCCAGTCGTCGACGTCGAGGCTCACGGTGATGCGGCCCTTGCTGGACGGGCGCACCTCGGTGACGTCACCGACGGCGATGGTGCGGGCGCAGGCGATCCACTCGGTGAGGGTCTGCCCGTGTCCGTTCTGCTCCTCACGGGATGCGGGCCCCGAAGATCCGCTCATCACGGACACGGTCACGGCGATGCACGCCGCAGCTGCGGCCGCCGCGAGCGACACGGCGACAACGCGGCGTCGACGACGGGGCTTTGCGAGAGAGAGCGGTTCCTGCGCGGGAGCGGAGTCGGCCATGCCGGCCTCCCCGCCGATCATCCGTAGGGCGCGGCGTACCGCATCCTCGTCCGTTTCGTTCTGGCTGGCCACAGTCAGATCACCTCCATGTCCCGCAGCCGGCGGCCAAGCGCGGCCACGGCGGTGTGCAGTCGGCTCTTCACCGTTCCCTCGGGGACGCTGAGACGGTGCGCGATGTCCCGCACGGTCAGGTCCGCGTAGTAGCGCAGGGCGAGGACCTGCCGCTGCGCCACCGGAAGGCCTTCGAGCTCTTCAGCCACGGTGAGAGCGAGCAGCCGCGAGTCCTCGGACTGACCGGTGGGCGGATGGTCCTGCCAGCGGGCCGCGAGCCTCTCCCGCAGTGACGCGTCCCTTGACCGGTTCCGATGCCAGTCGACGGCGACCCGTGAGGACACGACCGACAGCCACGCCCGCAGGTTCCGTATCCGGCCTTCCGTCTCCAGCAGCTTGACCCGGACCTGCTGGACACCGTCGTCGAGCTCGGCCCACGGGACCCCTCCGAGAGCCAGCATGGCGCGCACCAGCTCGACATCCGACGGCTCCAGCAGTGGCCCGCCGGTCGTGGATCTGTGCGTCTTGCCCATCAGCCGATCGCCCTCCCCTCCTGTCCCTCATACGACGGAGAACGCGTGCAGAACGTTCGCAAAGTGAGCGGCCTCTTAGGTCCCTTCGCATCCGGCTTCCCCAAGCCGGGCGCCAAACCTCCACAAACAGGCATCAAGCGGCGTCCGGACCTACCGCGTCCTCGGCTGGCTTTCAGGCGCAGACCTCCAGCCAGATCCAGTACGCCCGTTTCCTGCTCTCCAAGCCCGAGGCCGTCAGGAGCGTTCGTCCTACGCTATGTGAGGGCACCGACAGGCGAGGGAGCCCCACTGCCCATCCCGGGTCATCGCCCCCACGCCCTTCGCCTTACCACTGTCCTCGCCCACACCCACCAGCAACTCGCCGCGGGCAACCCGGCCGCCTACGAACCCGGCCTCGCCACCTCACTCGCTGTCTTCGCGATGCTTCTGGCAGCGGAGGGCGACCTTTCCGTGGCGCTACGCGAAACGGAGGAGGCTGTGGAGCTCTACCGCAGCCACCTTGGCACGATGCCCTCCGTGTTTTCGCATCTTCACACCGTACTGGCCCTGCAGGCGGATCTCCTTGAGAGACTTGGGCGTGAGGAGGAGGCGGAGCAAGTACGCCGTTGGCTCAGGGAGAATCCACTCCCGCTGGATTCTCATAATTGACCATCTGTGAGAGTTCTGCGAGAGCCCCGGAACGCGCACCGTTTCCGCAGGTCGCCGTTCGCAAAAGCCCTCTCGAAACCCGCACGTTGTGCGAGGTACTTCTGAGAGGCTGCCGCCACGGATCTCACGCCCGATCGGGCTGCATTGGCGGTAGAACGTCACGACTGCCCGAACTGCGACGCGCCCCGTCGGCTCCGCCTGCCGCACCCGCAGCGGGAAGACCGCCGCGAAGTACCACACCCCCCGCTTCGTCCTCGTCCCCGCGCTCCGCGAGGAACTCGAAGTCCTCGTCCCCGCCGACCGCCACCCCGGCCGCGCGTGGAAGCAGGGCCCGGCGCTCGCCGTCGTTCCCGCGCCCCGCACCGAGCGCCCGGTCCGCGGTGACTGAGCGTTTCACTTGGCGAGTGAGCCGTCGATGCGGCGGGGCTGTGCGCGTGAGTTGGTGGGCAGGGTAGCGGGCTGGCTTCTCACGTGAAGGTCACGTGCATCCCGCCCTCGGTCAGGACTTCGAGCACCAGGGCGACCAAGTCATACTGCTCGCCCTCCGGCGCCAGGACGCGGGACAGGTGCTCGCGCGCCGTCGCAGCGTCCCGCCAGAGCAAGGTTGCGGGGGCGGTGTAGCCGAAGTTGCCGCGCAGACAGTCCACGAGGGCGTCCAGGCAGCCGCCGAAGTAGCCGCCCGGCCCGTTGACGGCCTCGCCGAGTGCCAGGTAGAGGCCCGGTTCGTCGGTGATGTGCCGGCCGTCCAGCTCGTACGCGTGTCCGGCCTGCCGGTCCTGGTGCTTGAGCCGACAGCCCCGCTCCCGGACGAGATCGAGCCAGGCCCCACGCTGACGGGTCTCGAGCGCAGCCCAGGCGCCAGGGGCGTCCGGCGGGCCGGCGAGCCAGGGCTCCCAGACGGGCCGGGCGTATCCCGGTACGGGTGCGACGTATCCGTCGAGTTCCAGATCAATCAGGTCCGTCCCGCGGGAGGACGGCTGCCACGTGCGGACTTTGGGCCGCAGCAGCCGGTCGGTGAGCGGCTCGCCCCGGTCGTCCCGTATCTCCAGGCAGGCCTCCTCCAGGTCCAAGGTGCGTCGGGTGCTCGTCGCCAGTGCCCGCCGTAGCCGATCACCCGGTGCGAGCCCCCGCAGGACCAACGGGTGCTCTGCCTCCTCGGGCGGCAGGACGCGGGCGAACTCCCGGCAGGAGCCCAGCCACCGGTACCCGTCGTGCAGCCGGACAGGCCCCCTGTGCCCCTCGGGCGGGCCCTCGTAGTCGTCCAGACCGGTGAGCACGAGACCGTCCGTTCCCGGGTACTGTCCGAGGCTTTCCGCGTCCTCCAGCAGCCAGGCATCGAGCGTCTTGTCCTCCGGCACCAGCCACACCCGGCTGCCGACCCAGGCGCGTACTTCGGCTCCGTCCGGAACCCAGCCGAACAGTTCGTACGTCCCTCGCAGGGGTTCCCGGAACAACCCCTCCACCTCTGCGCAGACACCCCAGACCTGGCCATTTCCTGTGTCCGTCAGCGTGTACCGTCCCTGGCCGCGATGGCCCCTGTCCATATGCACGGTGGGAATCATGCCCAGACCAGGTGTAGTCCGCGAAGCTCTTTTCTCGGTCGCTCCACGATGTCCGGGTCGCCCAGCTCGATCGCGCGAAGCAGAGGGGTGCGTCCGTCGGTGCCTGCACGGTCCAACCTGGTGGACGCCATCAGGCCGCCTCGACTCTGCGCGCTTCAGTTGGCGTCACTCGCCAACTGAAGCGCTCCTTACCTTGTTGGCGGGTTGATTCCGGTCCTTCGTACGATCGGGAGACCCGGGGGCCTGGGTGTGGCCTTAGAGCGCTCATGCCGTGGTTGTGGCTTTGACTGATTGGCCGCCCAGTGCCCCGCGACGACACGGCCACTCATTGGGATGAGCGAACAGAGATCGCTTCGTAAGGACACGTCGGCGTGGTCGTCTGCAGGGACCAGTCAACCGATCGACGAGGGAGGCTCGGGTGCCCGAGCTCTGGGCGGGGACGGATGCCGGCAAGGCCGCGCATCACTGCACGGTGATTGACACTGACGGGACGAAGGTGCTCTCGCGCCGAGTACCAAACAACGAGGCTGAACTGCTGGAGCTGATCGGCGACGTCCTCGCACTGGCTGAGGACAGCCCGGTGACCTGGGCAGTCGACCTGAACGCCGGCGGGGGCGCTCTATTGATCGCCCTCCTGACCGGCCATGGTCAGTGGCTGCTCTACATTCCTGGCCGGACCGTCCACCATGCCTCCCGCGGCTACCGAGGTGATGGCAAGACCGACGCGAAGGACGCCTACGTCATCGCCGATCAGGCACGGATGCGTCGGGACTTGCAGCCTCTGCAGGACTGGGACGAGATCGCAGTGGACTTGAAGATCCTCACCGCCCGCCGTTACGACCTCGCCGCCGACCGCATCCGCGCCATCACCGGATGCGGGCCCAGTTGCTGGAGTACTTCCCGGCCCTGGAACGGGCCTTCGACTACGCCGCATCCCAAGCCGCACTCATCCTGCTGACCGGTTATCAAACGCCAGCTGGCCTCCGCCGGGTAGGCCCGAGCCGGCTTGCGACCTGGCTGAAGAACCGCAAAGTCCGTGGCGCCCAGGCCGTGGCCGATGCTGCCGTCGCTGCGGCGCAGGCTCAGCACACTGCCGTGGCAGGGGAGAGCACAGCCGCCGCCGTGGTGAATGCCCTGGCGCGGACGGTCCTGGCAGTGGACGAAGAGATCGCCGGCATCGATCTGAAGATCGCGGCCCGCTTCCGTGAGCATCGCGACGCGGAAGTGATCGTCAGCATGCCCGGCATGGGTCCGTTGCTGGGGGCGGAGTTCATCGTCTGCACCGGCGGGGACATGGATGCCTTCGGCAGCACAGGACGGCTTGCCGGAGTCGCTGGTCTCGCGCCGGTTCCTCGGGACTCAGGGCGGATCAGCGGCAACATGCGCAGGCCACATCGCTACCACCGCCGACTCCTGCGCGTCTTCTACGTCTCAGCCCAGATCGCCGCCCGCTTCTGCCCCACGTCCAAGTCCTTCTACGACCGAAAACGAGCTGAAGGTAAGAGCCACAGGCAGGCGATCCCTGCTCTTGCCCGTCGCCGCCTCGACGTTCTGTGGGCCCTCATCCGCGACCAATGCCACTACACAGTCCAACCACCCCAACCAGAACCAGCGGCCGCATGAACATCGCTGTTCGGTGCCGACCTTCCGGGCGGTTCAGACGATGGCCGATTCGCTGACCCTGGGGCCGGTCTGGCGACTAGCCTGAGCCGAGGCTCTCATCGCGCCGTGAGAGACCGTCTGAACCAAGAAGGGCTACGGAATGTCGCTGGAGATGCTTCCCGACCGAGCCGGCCGGTTAGGCGCCTTTGAACCGATGCTGGATGAGCTCCTTGCGACCTTCTGCCCTGGCTGGGAGTTGCCTCCGGTCATGGAAGGCGAGCATCAGCGCCATCGCAACGAGGTGAAGCGTTTCCAGATCGGCGAGGCCGCAGCCCAAGACCCCGCGGCAACACGGCAGCACGCCGACCTCCTCACCCATGCCGCTATGCACGATCAGTGCCGAAGTGGCATACGGCAACTCATCCGGCCCCTGGTGATAGCTTGCGGCTACCGCCACGTCCAGGCAGCGATCATCGACTACATGCGGACCGGGTCGGCCGCCGAGAAAGTCGGCGCCAGCATGGCCTGGTACTTCGCCCACCCAGGACTCCAGTACGCCTCCATCGAGGATCTCCGGCGCGGAGTGCCCACAGAGGAGAGCAAAGCGGAGCTGGAGGCGCTGGCCGACCTCCGCGACGACTATCGATCGGCCTGCCTCTCCGCCTTTCTGACCTGCGAGGACCCGGAGACACGCCAGGATCTCTCCCTCGACCTCAGCCTCGACCCGACGATTTACCCCGCAGCTCTCCAGGACAGCCACGAGAAGGCCAGGCGCATCATCCTGGCGGACCCCGAACGGTATCGCTGGCTCCTGAAACGCTGCACGCACGTCTAGCCGCCCATGGAGAACCGACAAGATCGACCGACTGCTCAGCACGCCCGGGTGGGCATCCGGGCCTGGTAGGGGCCTGGGCGGCGTTCTCGTCCGCTGCGGAGCCGGTTGCCGCATGGAGCGCGTACACGGAGCCGTCGAAGCCGAAGTAGACCAGTCCGTCCGCGGCCACGGGTTGGGTGGAGATGCTGTCAGGCAGGCAGTGGGTCCAAAGATGGTTGCCGTTCGTCGCGTTGAGCGCCTGTAGCAGTCGACCCGAACGGAAGTAGAGTCTTTCGTCTGCCACCACGGGCCGCCCGTTGAGATGGTTGGTGGGGTGGGTCCAGCGCGGGGTGCCGGTCCATGCGTCCAGGGCGTATATGAGCCCAGCCGAGCTGGCGTAGAGCGTTCCGTCTACCGCAGTGGGGAGCCCGTCGAGGTGGCCGTCGATTGATCACGGTGCCCCGGGCCTGGCTGCGTACGGTCGCCACGCGGACCTATCCGCGCCAGACCGGGCTCCGCAACCAGCTAACCGACACCGTCCCGGACCAACCCGGTGGGGAATGTCCTCTAACGGCCGTGGTCCTGAAGGATGAGGAACAGCACGTGTACGCAGCGTTGGGCATGCTGCCTCCGCGCCAGCGGCAGGTGATGGCGTGGCACCTGGATGGCTTCTCCCACTCCGAAATCAGCGACGAGCTAGGGACCACGGTCGAGGCAGTTCGTCAAAACTACGCTCGTGCCCGAGCGTCTTTGAAACGCTCGCTGGGCTTGACGGCGGGAGACCAGCCATGACCGACGACCGCAGCACCGAATTCAGTTACGTCGACGAGGACGTCTTGCTCGACCAGCTCCTGGCACGCACAGACGACTCCGTACTCGTGTCTCTGGAGACGGCACTGGAGCATGAAGCCGGACTGGCCCACATCTTCCATCTGTACCCTTCGCGCGTCAGGCGCCGACACAGTGGTGCACGGCCGCGCGTCACTCGGGATCGCCCGCCCCAGGACGCCATCGCCGACCAACAGCATGGATCCCAACGCCCTTGATCATGCGCGGCGAAACCCGCCGAAGCCTGACCCGTCGGGTGAGGCACTCTCAGGTGGTCACGGCTCGCGATCAAGGCACCCGGCACTGTTCCGAAATTCGGGCATGCCAAGGTGTACGGCGGTATGGCGGGCGGAGACATCGCGCATCGCGGCTAGCTTCTGCTCGGCGGCGGCGAGGCTTGCCTCGATCGCCGCGGCCCCTCCGAGCCAGCCCTGTTCCTTGGCCTCCTCGAGGCGGTCGACCAGGTTGGCGCGGATCTCCTCCAACCGGCGCATCTGCCGGTGGGCCGGGGGCCAGTTCCCGTCTGCTGCGGGTGGCCGCGGCGCTGGAGAGGGAGACAGGCTGGCATTCCGCGGTCCGTTTCTGGGTGGCGGCCAACATCGCCCGACTGCTCCTGACCGGCCCCGAGACGGACGCAGCGGAGCGGATGCTCTTCGAGCAGGGGGAACAGTGGCGGGAACTGCGCCTGGACTACCGGTATGTCGACGCGGACACCCGCGAGGATCTGCGCAGGCATGCAAACGGCTGATGGCAAGGTTGGCTTCAGGATCGAGTTCGATCAGCGAAGTGGTGCTCAACATCAATGTGTGGGCCGGCAAGGAGAAAGGTCCCCATTTCGAGTTCGATGCCTCCGAGGCGACAGTAACGAAACTTCAGGCCCTGCACGGATGTTATTGATGGAGAATTGCTATGGCAGGTAATTACTGGGAGGAGGCGGTATACTCCGTGCCGCCGCTAAGTGCCCTAGAGCAAACGGACATGTCGGCCGTCTTCGATTGGCTTGACCTCCATTTCTCGTTCGACGGGGGGAAGATTGACTGGATCCGAGTGGTGAGGGGCCACAGTAACTGGCAGATCGATGATGAGCATTTGCTGGCGGCGAGGGTGTCCAGGGAGATTTGCGAGCGAATTCGGCCCGGCTCTCTAGTCGAGCATGTTGGAGACGGTCTCTCGCCCTACGGTGTGCGCTTTACCGGTAATGATGCAGCGCCGGTAACGGCCGCACTCCTTGAGATACCGGAGCATCACTACTTCCTGGCAGAGGATCGAGCGTGGATCGTGGTGGTCACCACCGAGGGGGACTTGGATATCGTAGACCGACTCAATTATTAGAGGCATCCGCAACTCGATGACTGCGTTCAAGGGGTCTGCCGAGGAATCAAGCGCAAGGCCAAGAACTAGGTGATGTCTTCAGATGCGCGCAGCTGAACGCGACAACCAGATCGTGCTTTCACTCCCTCCCGCGGAACTGCTACGGATCTCAGCAGTCTTGACCGAGTCCCTTGCTTTGTCACGTACGGAATTCTTCATCCGAACCGGCTGCTCCAAGCCGAACGTGGAGGAACTTGTCCGGCTGCTTGAGGATGTCGCCGAGGGCAAGGCCCAGGAATTCGAACTCGATGTTCCTGCTGGCGTGGAAGCGGACGAGAATACGCGACGACCGAGGCGATGAGCCCAGAGTCGGGCAGTCTATTGTCACGGCATCACAATGAACTGGGGCGGGGCACTCGTGGGAGTGCCCCGCCCCAGCGATGCGCCGCTGCAACTCGTCCGGCGCTCCGGGCTAATTCGGAAGCTGAAACGTATGCGCGGTGTCGTCGAGGCGTTCGGCGCCGAGTCGAGGGCGTGTATCGCTCGGTGTGCCCAGGTGTCGGCGTGAACGTGCTCAACCCCGTACAGGTGAACGTGCTCAGTTGATGATGCGCTGACCACGGGTTCTCGCCAGTCCGCAATGGACGGTCGACGGCGTTAGGCGGCCGGGCACTTCTCATGCCACCTTGATGACGACCTTGCCCGAGGCGTGACCGTTCTCGACGGCGGCGAGGGCGGCCGGGGCTTCGGAGAGCGGATGGACCGCGGTGATCACGGGTGCGAGGACTCCGTCGAGGGCCAGCCGGGCCGACCGCTCCAGGTTCTCGCGGTCGACGCGACGCTCGACGAAACGCCCACCGAGATCGGGCACAGACGTATCACCCACAGCAATGACGTTGCGGGGATCCCGGGCCAGCGGAGCGACCGTCCGCAGCGAGGCGCCTCCGACCAGGTCGACGATCCCGTCGAAGCCGCCCGGAACCAGCTCGCGTGCCGCGGCGGCGACGTCCTCGGCGGTGTAGTCGATGAACCGCACGCCGATGCCCTCGGCGTGCTCGCGTTTGGCAGTACTCCCGGTGCCGATCACGCGCAGCTCGCGCCCGACGGCCAGCCGGGCGACGGCGAGGCCGACCCCGCCCCCGACCCCGTTGACCAGGACCGTGGCACCGGCCGGGAGTCCGAGCTGGTCGAGCACGTCCACGGCGGTCGTCCCGGCCACTGGCAGCGTTGCCGCCACGGTCGCGGACAGACCCGCCGGGATGCGCGCGGTGCTCGGCGCGGACAGCACCGTCGTCTCGGCGTAGGTGCCGCCACCGGTCAGTGCGAAGCCGAAGACCGCGTCGCCCACCTCGAGCCCGTTGACGTCCTCGCCCCGGGCGAGAACGGTTCCGGCTGCCTCCATGCCGAGCACGCGGGGAAACGGACGCCCGCCGTCGAGCCCGTCGACCAGACCTGAGCGCAGAAGGTGGTCGAGGGGATTCACGCCGACGACGTCGACCCGGATCAGCACCTCACCGCGACCGGGCACGGGATCGGGACGATCGAAGAACTCCTGCACCTCGGGCCCGCCATACCTGTCGAAACCCCATGCCTGCCCCATCTTCCGCCGCCTCTCGTACGACCGACCCGGTGAATCCGGGCGCTGTCGCCATCCTCACCTCTGCCATTGATGTCAGGGGCAACCGGCTGAGATGCAGATCACAGCATCAGGTCGACTGCGCCGCCGGTTCCGGGGCCGTGGACAGCTCCGCCCGGTGCCGGCTGTTGGCCCTGATCAGCGCGTCGAGTGCATCCCGGGTCTCGATCAGGTGCGCGATGTCGGCGTCGATCCGGTCGCGCTCGCGCATCATCGCCGTGAACGTCTCCTCGGCGACGCCCAGGTCACCCGGGACGTCCACACACGGCAGCACAGTCGCGATCACCCGGCTGGACATCCCCGCGTCGAACAGCCGTCGGATGAGCGACACGCGCTGGACCGCAGCATCGGAATAGTGACGCTGCCCCGCGTCGGAGCGCGAGCTGGTCAGCAGTCCCTGGTCTTCGTAGTACCGCAGTGAGCGCGGACTCACGCCCGTGCGCTTGGCCAGCTCGCCTATCCGCATCCTTGAGAGCCTACGCCCGCGGCCTCCAGGTTCAGACCGCCGATGAGTCGTGGACGCTCGCGGACACCCCCACCGCCGCAGGGCTGCCGTCCCGGCCCCACGACGGAGCACGTTCGTCTGCACACGCCTGAGCGCTTTCCTCAGTACGCCGACACCAGGCCTCAAGACAGGCTGCGGTGCTGTGTCGCCGCGCTCCACCACCGTGGCCGCGGGTCGGACTTCGCTGCGAGCTCGACGGGGATCTTGGCGAGCGCCGACCCGATCACCGTAGTCGGCAAGCGTGTTCGGCGACGGGGCGGGGCTGTTCGCCCTCGACGCCGGTCCGGCGCGTCTGGTCCGTTGGCCGCCGGTCACTGCGTGCCGCGTAACCGACGTCGGCCAGGCGGCGTTGAGCAGGGCCCCTGCGAAGAGGGCGGGTGCCCCGGACCTGCACAGTCCGGGGCGCTTGTAAGTCTGGTGCCGGTCCACGTTGCGCTTCTCCGGGAAGGCGAAGTCCCGGACAGCTTGTGACGGCCGTCCAGGGCCTAGCCAGCCACTCCAGAGTTGGGAGCGCTTTGGAGTCAGCGCCCCCAGTCTGCGACAGGATCCTTGACCTGCTGGCGTCCGTGGCTTCGTGTCTCGTCTCTCCCTGCTCTTCGGAGAGGTGGCGCAACAGCCCGGAGGCTGACCCGCGAAGACTGACAGCCGCGGCATCGCGGCCAACAGCGCTGGCTGCACTGTGCCGTTTGGCCTCCTCCTCCATGCACGGCCTGGTGCCAGTCGGTGCCAGGCCAGCCACTGCTATCCGTGGTTTCGGCGCGGGGTTCGGTGTTCTGAGCGGTGGGCTGGTCGGACGTGCGAAGCCCCACGGACGGGATGGGTCTCGATCCGGGGATGTTGATGAGGATACGGGTGGTCAGCACGGTCGACGGTGCGGCCGAAGGGCTCATCCATGGGCTGAACCAGTCGGAGGAGTCGTTGTCGGGGCAGGAGGAGGCGGGCAGCGACGGTGGGGGGAACGAGCCCTGGAATTCGTGGGCCGGGAAGGCGGTGGGGTGAGCTGGGCTCCTCGGGTGCGCGGCCGGCGTCTCGTTCAGGGTGGTCAGGGAGTCCGTGTCGAGCGGTGACGCGGGCGAGGGCGGTGCGGGCACAGGCCACGTTCGGGTGGTCCGTTTCGGCAAGGGTGGTCGTTTCGCTGGGGAGGGCCCCCGCAGTTCCAGCGTGTGAGCATCGAGATCGACGACTGCGAGGTGCAGCCTCCTGCGCGCCGTCGAACACGGCCGTCAGACCACAGAAGACGCATCTGTCGCGCACAAGGCGGCCGCAAGCGCCGAGGGCTACGCCAAGGACGCGCGCGCATCCGCGGACGAGGCCGCCCTCGACGCCCAGGCCGCCCGGAACGCCGCAGCCGTGGCGGAGCAGGCCGTCAAGCCGGCCTCCCACCGCTCCTGCCAGGTCTCGCCCGGGAACTGGCTCAGGTGCTGCAGGAGGTCCCGGGCGCCGCGGCTCCGGTTCCATCGGTTGTCGGCCGACTTCGTCGGCCAGGTCGTGCGCACCGCCTGCGCGATCTCCTCGACGGAGGCGCGGGTCAGATCACCTTGGGGACGCGGCGGGACCGCGGGGGCAGGGGCAGGTGCGGCGTTCACGCTGACGAAGCGGCTGACGCCCTTCTTGCTCGTCGGCTGGGTCAAGGCGCCGGGTTCAGCCACCGAACACCGCCTTGATTCCTCCGGGTCGTACCCGGCGGCGAAGGCACGCTGGGGACGGGGCTTGGTGTAGTGCTCCTGGAGCTTGTCGTGCAGGTCCTCCACGTGGGCCGTCAGGTAGCGGCCAGTGGTGTCGAGGTGGGCGTGCCGCAAGATTGTCTGCACCTCGGCGAGGGTGAGCCGCTCGTCTCCCGCCATCCTGACCGCCGCCGTTATGGCGAGCGTCGTGCAAGGTCCAATTCGTGCCGAGCTCGTCGTTGGCCCGCTGGAGAATGCGGCGTGTCGCCCAATACGTCAACGGGCGCGGGATCGACGGGGCAGGACCTAGCGGTTCGGGTAGTAGGCCGGGAAGCACACGGCGCCGTCCGCGCCGCAGATCTCCGTCTTCGGAATCCGGCTCGAGTGCTTCTCGTAGGAGATCAGGCCCAGCTTGCGGCCCGAAGCGAAGGTCACGACGGCGTCGTGGATCGGGCCCGCCGCCTCTGGCGTCGCCCCCTTGTAGTCGTACGGGCCGTGCTCGCCCTCGACGACGGCAAGGAAGACGAACAGGCTGGGCTGCTCGCCGGGCTTTCCCTGGTACGGCTCGCCCGTCGTCACGTTCAGGACGCCCTTGCGCGGCCAGCTCTCCGGCAGGGACCCGCACTCGATCCTGGCCAGCCCCTCGCGAACGATCGCAGAGCAGTACGTACGGTCGTCCTTCATCCACAGGAGCTCACCGGCGTCCGGCGCATCCCTCCGGATCACCGCTACGAAATCGTCGGACGGCATCTCGTGGGACGCCATCGACTTCATGCTCTTGCGGGCCGACGCCAGCATCGGTCCGTCGGCGACCGTGGGCCGCGCCGCCCCAACCGGGACTGCGGGCCCCGACGAGGATGCCGGCTTGGGCGGCGAGGGCGACGCAGTGGGTGAGGCCGGCGCCTGCTGCGACTTCGGCGGCGCGGATCCCGACGGCGGAGCCGCCGTGCACGAAGTCACGGCCAGCAGTGCCAGTCCATACTCCGTTCCGTGCGCGACGAGCCTGCGCCCGTGCCTGTCGAGCCCCATCTGCCCCACCCCCGTGGTCGAACCCCCGCGCCCCTCGAACGGGGCGAACCCGTCGAAGCGTAACGCTGGTAACACACCTGTCATGCGCGGCCCAGGAACAGGTGCTGACGGCCGTCGAAGGTCGCGGGACGGCGCCGGTCGACGGGCGACCGCGTCGCGCCAGACGCCGCGACGGCGGCCGATCCGGTCCCAGGCGCGATGACGCGCACGAGGACGGGGGTGGGCCGGCCCAGGGCGGCGAAGTCCGAGCCGGTCCTGCGCGGAGGTCGCATGGCAGGCACCTCCCGCGGGACGCAGCCAGGCCGTCGATACGAGCCTCATGCGCCGGCTGGCAAGGTGGCGCGGGTTTTCTCAGGACCGACCCCGGGGCGCGCGTCGAGGGTCAGGTGCGGCGTTCCGTCTGCTCGTCGGGGGGCAGCAGGTCTTTGGCTCTGAGTTCCATCAGGATGGGCAGGTAGGTGCGCACACGTGCGTATCTGAGCTCTTCGTAGGCCGTCTGCACCGACTTCTTCACGAGGGCGGTGTCCAGCTGAGGGTGCGCCTTCGTCAGCCGCTCGGCGACCTGGTGGATGGCGAGGGCATCGTCTGACTCCGTCTTCATGCGCCTGAGCCTCCTCGGGGTCGCCTTGCCTCATTCTCGCGGCGCGGCCTTCTGCCGGGAAGTCGATCTTTCGCCGGTCTCAGCAGTAGATCGGCAGTGCCCCACCGGCTGGAACCCGCTGTACCAGTTCGGGCGATCAGCGGTGGCGGAGTACCTTCGGCAGCGGCCGGCTGCACGCCGTCCCCGAGGCAGGCCTCCGGGAGGCGGCCTGCGCCTGCGCCGCGATCGGCGGCTTCCCGCGCGACGATCGCCGACCGGCGGCGCTCGGCCTGCCCGGCAACGTGAACCGAGGCCGGTGACTTCGGAGACAGGGATGGACCGATGGGCGGGTTCACGGCTTTGCTGCTGGGACACGTGACGGCTGCCGGGCCCATCGGTGAGCTCGCCGGGAAGGCCGCCGCCGATCCGGACTGGCCCGAGGGCCCGTACCGGCTGGAGACCTTCACCGATCACCTGGAGGGCGGCGGCGCCACCCAGGCGGGACTGCAGGGCCTCACGGACGCCTGGATCCGCCACGCCTCCCGCTGAGACCGCTTGATTGCCACGACCGTTGTCTAGCGATTCCGGGACCCAGCCCATCTGGCTCGGTTACGGGAGTGGGTCGGGGACTGGGAGGGCGCCGAAAGCCTGGCCCGGCAGGCCGTCGACCACGGCAGGACCGACGCACTGTACGTCCACAGGTCATGGAGGGCGGCCCTGGAAAGGCTGTGGCCGTACGGCCTGGACCCGGACGGTACGCCGACGCCCCGATGGCGCTCTGCTTCTTCTCGGCGGACTGCTCTTCGCTGGTATCGAAGGTGAGAGCAGCGGGTCCGTCAGCGGTGCCATGCACGTCGACGCATCGGTTGGCTCAACCCGGTGACCTAGGGCCTGTCTCTTTGACCGGTGATTCTCGTGCTGGGGCTGGTTAGTCTGCTGTGATGACGGACAGCGCACTGATCGTTGACCTGCGGGGTCGGCGGATCGAGACACTCAACGAGTTCTGGGACGCGGTGAGCGAGCCGTGCGGGCTGCCAGAGTGGTTCGGCCGGAACCTGGACGCGTGGTCGGACACGATCGAGACCCGGGGCATCTCCGAGGTGATCGACAGCCACGACGTCCTGATCGTGCACGTCGACCAGCGGGGCCTCTTCGACGGGCACCGGCAGGAGGCCGACGTCCTGGCCGGCATCTTTGACGGAGAACAAAACCGGCTCATCGTCCACGGGCCGGCATGACGAGCCCTTCGGACGCCTTGCTCAGAGCCGGGTCCAGATGAGGATGGCAGCCAGGTGGAGCGCGGCCTGGTAAGCGATGGCGAGCTTGTCCGTCCGCATGGCGAGGCCGCGCCACTGCTTGAGTCGGGCGATGCACCGCTCGACGGCATTGCGCTGCTTGTATGCCTCGGCGTCAAAACCGGGCGGGCGGCCTCCGGCGCGGCCTCGCCGCAGTCGGTGGCCGATCTGGTCGGCGGGCTGCGGAATGACCGCGCGGATGCCACGTCGACGGAGGTGCCCACGAATCGCCCGAGAAGAGTAGGCGCGATCCGCAAGGACGACCACAGGGCGGGTTCTTGGCCTGCCGAGTCCGTTCCGCGGGATCCGGATCCCGGCCATGACCGCCTCGAAGGCCGGCGCGCCACCGGCCTGGCCCGCGGTGACGTGGATGGACAGAGGCCGCGCCCGGCTGTCACTGGCCAGATGGACTTTCGTGCTCAAGCCACCGCGGGAGCGTCCGAGCGCATGGTCCTCGGGCTCGGACCGGCCGGGCGCCCCCTTCTCCTGGCTCCGGCCGAATGCTGGTGAGCCCGGCAGACGGTGGAGTCCACCGAGACGGTCCAGCCCACGTCGTCATCGGCGTCCGCCACTGCAAGGACGGCCGCGAGGACCCGTTCCCATGTGCCGTCCATGGCCCACCTGATCAGGCGTTTGTGCGCGGTCTGAAAGGGACCGAGCTCCTCTGGCAGATCGCGCCAGGGTGAGCAGGTGCGGTACTTCCACGCGATGGCTTCCAGAGTCCGGCGGTGATCGGCCCACCGCCGGCCACGGACCGGATCGACCGGCATCAACGGCTCGATCCGGTCCCACATCGCGTCAGTGATCACTAATCGGACAGACACATCCGATCAACTGATCAACCAACCCATCAAAGAGACACGCTCTAGCGTCATGAGTCGGAGGCTCGCGGGCAGTACGCGGCGCCCACTCCGGGCCCCCGACGGTGCGATCATCGCCGCCATCGCCCGCATCGGTGGGCGGGAGCCGGTGCGTGTGCAGGCCTGACCCTCTGCGGACGATTGTGGCCCCTGCCGATCGGCAGGGGCCACAGTGCGTCATCGGGCGGCGCGCAAGAAGTCGCGCCGGGCGGTGACGAGGTCGTGCCACCGTTCCCTGGTGGCCTGTTCGCCGTCCAGCCATTGCGGCGCCGCGTGCCCGGTCGGGAGCGGCAGGCCGTTCATGAAGCAATTCCATCGCCCGCCGCTCCTTGCCCGCACCTCATGCCCGTGCCGCTGCGAGGCCGAGTGCGGACCGCGCGGCGGTGGTACCCCTGGGGGCTGCGGGGCTGAGAGGGAAATGCCGTACGCACGCGCAGGAGCTGATTCATGGTCCTCATGTGACGGCAGATATGCAGATCAAACCCAGAAAATGATCAAAATTGGTTTCTGGCTATGCCGATCCGCACATAGTCAGTCGCCAGGGCGGTCGTATCCGAGCACATATCGTCCCTTGAGGCATGCGAGTCGCTGTGGCCTGCGGGACAGCGGCACCACTGGATGCGAGGCCGCTTGACCGTTCAGTCCGTGGCCGGGGGCGGCGGGGCGAGGGGGAGAGCATCGCCCGGGCGGACGAAGACGACGGTGTGGCGAGCGCGTGTGATCGCAACCCGAAGCAGCCGCCGTACCCCATCCGTGCGTTTCGCATCCCATTTGCGCGTCGAGGAGTTTCGAACCGTAGATGCCCCATCCCGTGTCCAGCCGACGAGGCCGTGATTTTAGTGTCCACGGTCCCACGTGAAGCTCCGGTGCCCCCATCCACCGGTGCGTTGTCGTACCCCTCGTGCAAGATGGAGGACTGCCTCCACACCACGGTGCGGCGGCAGTTGGGGACTGCTGCATTCAAGGGGGAGTTCGTGTTCCAGCGTCATCTTCATCGTCATGACGACGTCGATCTGGTGATGTCCGCGCTGGGGAGTGATCCCCAGCGCCTGCCGATCCTGATCACATGGGGTGCGGCACTGCGGCGGGATGTGGCTTCGGCGCTGCGGGAGGTCATCGCGACCGGAGCGTGGCAGAGCGTTTTCCGTGTCCGCAGCGCCGCAGCCAATTGGAGTGAGGAACCCCGCTTCCAGGTCTTCCTCGACCAGGGGCTCGAAAGGCGCCGTAACCGCGGCCCCAAATATGAGCACTTGGACGCCGCTTTGCTGTCGTTCCCCGAGACCCGTGCCGCTCTCTACCGGGTGAGCGCGGCGCAGTGCCCGCAGCACTGCCGCACGGAGACCGGCACCTTTGCCGAGGACCGTCATGTGGATGACTACCGTGAGGCATTGTTCGGCTGGTACGCCGCCATCCAGCACGCGCACGCCTGCGTCGTGAGGGCGGCACGCTGGTTTACGGACGTCCAACCGTCCGACTCCCGCCGGCCTGAGACCTTCACCGACTGGATGAGCGGAACGCGGCGCCGCCACAGCAGCGGCACTGCGGAGGAGATGGAGCCGGCCGCCCAGCGCGCCTTGCGGGAGATCATCCTGATGATGCACGCCTGGAGCCCGCACACCTTCGAAGCCATCGACGTGGCCTTCCAAAGGGCGGAGGGAGAAGACGCATCCCACGCCTGGGGCGGCAGCTTCGAGCCCGCCGGACGTCCCGAAGCCCAGGCCGCCGCGGAAGCACTCGCGAGCGTCCTGACCTCACGAGAACGCCGGCAGGTCCGGGACGTCATCGACCAGATCGAGGCCGACGACGAGGACCGCGACATGGACCTGGCGAAGGACAGCACACTGGCCTGCACCAGCGACCGCCACCGCACCTACGGCGCCGAATCCGGCGAGCGTGAGGAGTGCGCCACGGCCCGGGCCCGCGTGTACGAGGAGGCCTCCCAGCCCTGGAGCGAGGGCGTCGACCACGCGGCCGACGCCGCCCGCCTCGCGCGGTTCCTGCTCGGACCCCGCAGCGACCGAATCCGCACCGCCCTCGCCGCCGCCCGCGCGGCCGTCGCCCGGGATGCCACCGAGACGACGCCGCAGGTCTGGCACGACAACGCCCAACTCTTGAGGGAAGCCCGTGAAGCCGCGGGACTCGATCTCCAGGACGCAGCCGGCCACCTGTGCATCAAGTCCGCCACGCTCGAGCGCTTCGAACAGGCAGCGGGCAAGCTCCCCGGACGCCCGGTCTCCCTCGGCTACCTCCAACTCCTCACTCTGGCCTGCACCCAGGCAGGCCGCACCGCTCCCGCCTGCATCCCGCAGGCCATCTCCCAGCCGGTGATCTCACTGCCGACCACCCTGTAAGACACCCCCGCACCCACATCCCCGGCCGGGCGCCCCCGCGGCAGACCGGCTGAATCACAGACCCAGGTCCACCGGCACCCGAACCGACCAGCGGAGGCCTTCCGTGAAACGCGAGCGCGCCACCACGCTCCTCAACGACATGCTCGACCGGCTGGAGGAGGGAGGCTGGCCGCTGGACCTCGTCGACGAGATCCTCGTCTTCGGCTCCTACGCACGCGGCGCACTGAGCCCCTCGGACGTCGACATGGTCGTGGAGCACCGCTGTGACGACCGTCTCACCTCCGAGTTCCTTCACTCCCTGTCCTACGGTGGCGACCCCTCCGCCTCGATGAAGCGCGCCCTCAAGGGCAGAAGCCGCGGCCTGCAGATCCACTTCGGTGAACGCAAGAGCCTCGAAGCGGAAGGATTCGAACTGACCTTGCTGTGGACACGGGGCGAACCCGTCGATGCCGCCCGCGCCCGGCTCGCCGCCATCACTCCCGACCCCGAGGCAGGCCGGGCCCCACGCGACCACATGATCGAAGCCTTCGACGGCATCGACCGCTGGGTCCCGCGCCCGGTCCGCATCGATCTCACCGACCTCGTCGACCGCAAGGCCGCCACCATCCGCCAACTCCAGCTCCCCGACGCCGAACCCGCCCATCCCGCAGCCCTCGAAGCTCTCACCCGCTGGAGCGAGACCAGCCCGCTGCGCCGCGCCGCGGCAGCCGTCCTCGCTCACCTCGAAGCCACCTCCCGCCCCCTCGACTCCGTCTACCTGCACGGGGAACCGGTCATCGGCAGCCGCTACAGCGACACCACCTGGCAGACCGGCATCGGATTCGGCTGGAGCCACCACCGCAGCATCGCCCACCACCTGCAGGAGGGCACCGACTGGTTCGAAATCGTCCGCCCCACCCGGACCCAGCCCCTGCACACCCTCCACATCACCGTCCAGGACCGCTCCGCCCTCCCCGGCCGGTGACGGACCGCCCATGCCCCGGGTGAGTCCCCGTCGGCGAACGCCTCACCATCGGATGCCCACCACGCTCCCGGTGCACGCGGTGACGGCTCTCTTCAGGCAGGGCCGGTGTAGGCGGCCAGCCGTTGCTGCCAGATCGCGTCCCCTTCAGGCAGGGCAGCGCGGCAGATCTGCTGGAGGGTGCCGTCGTCGCGCCAGAGAAGGAAGCGGCGCCGGCAGGCCTGAAAGGAGCCGAGGGCCGAGGGAAGCCGTGTCCACGCCTGTCTGGTGCAGGCGATGTGGACGATGGCTTCCAGGATCTGCTGTTCGCTGCGGGGACGGCCCCCGGTATGCGATCGCGCAGGCAGCAGCCCGGACAGCGTCTGCCAGGCGACTTCGCTGATCTGCGGCCGCCACACCGGCATCCCACCGGTCAGTGACAGCAGTTCATCGACCCGACGCCGCTGCTCTGGCAACAACAGTGTCCGTCGCGCACTCTGCTCCCGCAGCCAGGCAGTGATGTGCTCGTCGTCCGGGGCGTCGGGCCACCACTTCACACCGTCCGGGAGCCCGGTCAGGTGGTAGCGGGAGGCCCACCACATGCGTTGCCAGGCCACCGGCCAGGGCGGGTTCTGACGCTCGGAGGGGGGCTTGTTGGTGTGTTGGGTGCTGGCTGGCCTGGGGTGTTGTTGGTTCACTGCGAGGTCGAATTGACGGCTCGGGCAGGTGGGTTGGTGTGTGTGAGCCCTGTGCGGGGGCGGTCGCCTGCAGGAATGGGGCAGAGGTCTGCACTGACAGGGCAGGTGTCTGCACCGTCGGATGGTGGGGTGACGATCTTCCCGCCCGACCCCGAACCTCACCGCCCTGCGTCTGGAGCTGGGCCGGCTGCGGGGCGAGCGCGGCTGGAGCTACGACGAACTGGCCCGCCGCAGCGGCCTGGCCAGGCGGACGGTCATCGAGATCGAGCAGGGCCGCACGATCGGTTCCCTCAAGACCTGGCACGCCCTCGCCCACGCACTGGACGTGCCCGTCGACCATCTCTTCGCCACCCTCTGCGAGGGGCACGCGCCTCCCGCGGAGGCCGCCGACTAGCCCCGCTGCATCGCTGTCGACGGATCACCCGATCCGGTCACCGGCCTCGCGCCGACGTACGACGACCGTGCGCCTGTTCCCGTCGACTGGGCTGTTCGCGCGACGTCGGCGGCACGGTACCCGTGTCGGCGGCGCGTCGCCTGCCACTTTCGCGGCCATGTGCTCTCTCACCTCCGCCTCCGGCCGCCGCTGGGACGGCAGCCGCGTCGCCGCCCGCCGCCTGCGCGCCCTCCGGGTCGCCGCGGACAGCCCCACCCGACTCCTGCGCACCGCCCGGCCCGGCTCCTGCCGTGACTGCGGCAACCGCATCGACTGGTACGCCCGCGCCCATGGGCGACCCGTCGCACTGCGCCCGCAGGAACTGCCCACAGCTGTCGTTCCGGCCTCCTGCCGCTGGCACGTCCATTCCGGCGTCGCCCACCCCGCAGGCGACGGCACGGCCTGGTGCCGCATCGCGCACCCCGCCCTGTGCCCCGCACGCGAGAACGCGGCGCCGTTGACGCCCCAGCTGACGGGGCTGCGCCGCCGCCTGGCCGTGCGCACCCGCCGCCTGGTCGACACCGGCGCCTTCCTCCCGCCTCCAGCCTGCCCACCGCCGCCGGTTGAGGCCGCGGTCTGTCGGCCGGCCCGGCCCGTCGTGCGGATCCTGTACGGCCGCTACCTCGCCGCCCGACCCGTCGACGGCATCCAGTGCGTGGCCCAGACCCGCCGACGCCACCGCTGCCCAAGCCGCGTCCTCGCCCCGAACGCCCCGGCGGGAGCCTGGACGCTCATGTCCGCGACCGCCGGCCGCGGGCGACTGGCCCTGCCCGCCGCCGACATGGCCGTGTACGACCTCGCCAGCCTTCCCTGCGCGGAGCAGCTGCGCTGGCGCGCCCAACGCTGCCCCGCGCACGCCGCCGCCTCCGCAGCCGTCGACCTCGCGCCGCCGGACTGGGAGGTGTTCGACCTGCTGCTCCACCACCGACTTGTCCACGACCGCCTCCCCGCCCCCGCCCCTGCTCCGGGCCGCTACCGCGAGCGGCCGTGAGCGCAGCCCCCGGCCAGGGAACCCGCCCGGGCGAGGCAACCGCCTCCAGCGAGCGGACAGGCCTGAACGGCATCGCCCTCGCCCTGCGACCGGCAGCCAGAGCGCCGCCCCCCCCCGTACCGCCACTGACGGACGTGACCATGTCGCACCACGCACTCGAGATCGCCCTGGCCAGGCCCGCCACCCGGGCCGAACTCGTCCGCGCCGCCCGCGTCATGCCGATCGCGGCCAACCGCGACGCCACCCGCCTGATGACCCTGGCGAAAGCGAAGGACTCCGACCGGGCGCCGAGCCGTGCCCACCGCCGTCTCAAGGCGCTGCTGCCTCTCGACGCCCTCGCCACCCACTACCCGGACATCGGCGGCCACATCCTCCTCGCCGTCGACTTCAGCCCCGCCGCCGACGCCTTCATCCGCCGCGCCGCCGAACAGACGGGCCAAAGCCCCCGCGTCTTCCTCCAGCAGACCATCCGCCGCGCCCTGGCAGGCCACGCCCGCCAGGAAGCCGCGCGTCTCGATCACGCCCTGCAGACCCTGCTGGCCCACGCCACCCCCGGCCAGCTCCTGGCGGCCGTCGGCCGCACCCTCACCCCTCTGGAACGCGACAGTGCCCAATCCGACCGATGAACAGCACGCGGCCGCCGACGCCTTCCGCTCCGGCCACCACCTGGCCCTCCAGGCAGGCGCGGGCACCGGCAAGACCAGCACCCTGATCCTGCTCGCCTCAGGCACCAGACGCCGCGGCCGCTACATCGCCTTCGACAAGGCCATCGCCCAAGAAGCCGCCGGACGCTTCCCGCCCACCGTCACGTGCAAGACCGCCCTCGCCCTCGCCTTCGCCGCCGTCGGCCACCGCTACGCCCGCCGCCTGAACGGACTCCGCCAGGCCGGCTGGAAGACCGGCATGGCCCTCGGCATCAAAGCCCTCTCCCACGCCGTGCTGCGCACGGTGACCCGCTACTGCCACTCCGCCGACCGCACCCTCGCACGCCATCACGTCCCGCGCCTGCGCGGTCTCGAGGACGAAGGCCTGCACGCCCAACTCGCCCAGGCCGTCCTGCCGTTCGCCCGCAAAGCATGGGCCGACCTCCAGCATCCCGAGGAGGGCGTGGTCCGCTTCGACCACGACCACTACCTCAAGATCTGGGCCCTGTCCGACCCGAAGATCGACGCCGACTTCCTCCTCCTGGACGAGGCCCAGGACACCAACCCCGTCCTCGAACACGTCTTCACCGCCCAACGCGCCCACGCCCAGCTCGTGATGGTCGGCGACTCCGCCCAGGCCATCTACGGCTGGCGCGGCGCCCGCGACGTGATGACCGGCTTCGACGGCACAGCCCTGTCCCTGTCGCAGTCCTTCCGCTTCGGCCCCCTCCTCGCCGCCGAGGCCAACCGCTGGCTGACGATCGCCGACGCCCCGATCCGCCTGACCGGCACCCATGCCGTCCCCACCGTCCTCGCCCCGGTCGACGACCCGGACGCGGTGCTGTGCCGCACCAACGTCGGAGCCATGAACCAGGTCATGGAACACCTCGCATCCGGCCGACGCGTCGCACTCGCCGGGGGAGGGGACGGCCTGCGCGCCCTCGCCGCCGCCCGCGACCTCAAGGAGGGACGCCGGACCTCGCATCCAGAGCTGCTCCTGTTCTCCTCATGGGGCGAGCTGCAGGACTACGCCGAGCACGACCCCGCCGGCGGCGACCTGCGGCCGTTCGTCGACCTCATCGACAAGCACGGAGCCGAGGCCGTCCTCGCCGCGGTCGACCGGCTCACCCCCGAACCGCACGCAGACGCCACCGTCTCCACCGCCCACCGGGCCAAAGGACGGGAATGGGCCCGCGTGAGGATCGCCGGCGACTTCTCCCCGCCCAAGGACACCGACCAGCACGACGCGAACGGCCGCCCTGTACCCGGCCCCGTCGACGACGCCGAGGCACGCCTCGCCTACGTCGCCGTCACCCGCACCCGGGAGCGCCTCGACCTCGGCGGGCTGTCCTGGATCCACGACCACCCCGACGGAAGACGCCCGCCCGCTCCGAACCCCGCCTCCCCTCTGCAGTGACCGCCCAGCAAGCGGGCCCGGCGCAGGGGCAGACGGGCTCGCTCGTACCGCAGGCATGGGGAGCCCGGCACGCCGCTGTCAGGGGGCGTGATCGTCTGCGCGTCGCAGAGCTTTCCGTTCAGCGAGCTGTGCTGATCAGGGCCACGCCTCGCGAGGCCGATCGTTGCGATGCAGCGCTCTTCAGGGTGGCTGGCGGCTGGTGGGCGCGGGGCGAGGGGTAAGGGAAGAGGGCTTGGGCCGGTGCGCTCGTGAGCGCCGGCATGGCGCATCGGCGGGCAGGAGGCGCGGTGCCTGTCCCCGGCGGCTGTCGGGGCTTGCCGGGGACGGGCACTGCGTTGGTGTGGTTGTGGGTCAGCTGATGGCTTGGAAGGCGTTCCAGCCGCCGGCGCCGATCTGGGTGCCGGCTCCTCCTTCGAGGTCGTGGTGGATGTACAGGTTGGCGTCGGAGCCGGTGGCCCAGAGGTCGGGTCTGCCGTCGCCGTTGGCGTCGGGGGCTGCGGTGATCAGAGGCCGGCGCCCGGCGGTCCAGCCGGTTCCGATGACGGTGTGGCCGCTGCCGAGTCCTTCGCCGGCGGGGCCGGTGCCCGTGTAGATGCGGAGTTCGCCTTCGATCTTGCGGCGGGCGACGAGGTCGACGTGGTTGTCGGCGTTGCGGTCGCCGGGTGCGGCGAGGTCGAACTCGGACCATCCGCCGTTGCCGACCAGGACCGGGGGGCTGGTCCCGTCGAGGTAGAAGCTGTCGGACCCGTAGTAGAGCCAGAGCAGGTCGCCTTCTTTGACGAGGAGGTCGGGGTGGCCCTCGACGTCCACGGCGCCGTCGCCGTCTGTGTCGAGGGGGCCGTCGACGTCGCCGATGGCGAGGATCTGGTCGGCGTTGGCCCAGTGGTTGTTGGCGGGGTCGTAGACGTCGAGTTCCTGCTGCTCGTACAGGCAGGACCGGGAGTGCCCGTCGGCCTGTTCGTCGCGTGCGCTGCATGCGTAGCCGACGCCGTTGTTGGGGAAGATCTGGAGGGTCTTGCCGCCGCTGCCGGGGACGGCGGCGACGAGGTCTTCGAAGCCGTCGTCGGTCCAGTCGCCGCGGTGGGTGATGGAGGCGCCGTTGAGGTCGGTGTTGCCGGCCGCGGTGGCCGTGCCGACGTAGCCGTTGCCCTGGCCGGGGTAGAGCCTCAGGCTCCCGTCGGTTCGCAGGCCGTAGAAGTCGGCGTAGCCGTCGCCGTTGAGGTCGCCGGGCTTGTCGGGGGTGGCGGGACTGTCGGCGTAGAAGAGGTGCAGGGCTTGGTCGGAGAGGTTGCCTGCGCCGTCCCTGCTGCGCACGTACAGGCCGTGGGAGCCGGCGGCGGGCGGGGTGAGCGGGATCTCGGCTCTGTCCGCGGGATCGCTGGGGTTCTGGGGCGTGGCGGTGCGGACGGTGGGGTCCCAGTCGGTCCAGTACTCGTACTTGGTCACGTCGCCGACGCCGCCGTTGGTGAGGGCGAAGAGGCCCTGGGTGCGGGCTCGTCCGGTGGTCTGCGGCCATCCGTCGGAGCCGTCGGGGTAGTCGGTGGAGGCGATGCCGGGCGGCGTGCTGGGGCGGGTGGGGTCGAAGACGAACTGGCAGCCCGGCTTGCCCGAGGCGGGGGTCCAGTCGGAGCTGGTCCTGCCGTCTTCGGCCTGCACTTTCCAGGAGAAGTGGCCGCCTGCGGCGGGGATGTGCTTCGCGAGGGTGGCCTTGGGGATCTTGAGTCTGGCGACCGTGCCGGAGGTGGCGGACACGGTCTGGTTCACGATCATGACGGCCTTGGGGTCGTCGTTGGGGTGGTGCCCGGTCGCCCAGAGGTTGAACTGTGCCTTGACTGTGCCGCCGTCGGGGTCGCCGACCCTGGCGGTCAGGTGGACGTCGGTGTTGCCGACGGAGACGTAGGGGCCGCTCGTCTTGCATCCTCCGGAGCTGGGGGCGGTGTCGAGGCTGGTCGGCGCGTTGGGCAGCGTGTTGTACTCCGTGGAGAGCGCCGCGGTCTTGGCGTCGAACTTCTTCCACGCGTACTCGTCGCGGCTGTCTTCCAGCGACTGGGGGACGCGCATGCCGAGGGTGATGTTGGGCCACTTCCTGGCTGCGGCGTCCTTGGCGGCCGAGGTGACGTCGAAGGCGAGGTTTCCTGCGGGGCATCCCGAGCCCCAGCCCTTCGAGTCGTTGACCGAGTCCAGCCTGCGCTCCCAGGTCGGCTGGTTCTTCCACGAGGTCGTGGGGTAGACGGGATCGGTCAGCCACGTCTCGACTGTGCGCGGGGTACAGGACCAGGACCAGGTGTTCTTGATCCGGAAGGTGGACTTGATGACCTGCTTCCTGGTGTTCCACAGGTTGTTGGAGTCCATGCGGAAGAAGGAGCGGCCCAGTCCGTTGTCCTGGTTCTCGTACCCGACCCGGGCGAGCGAGGTGCCGGTCGAGCCGTCGGCGTTGCGCCAGCCGGCGCCGTTGAAGTAGTGGGCGTCGGGGTATTTCTTGTAGGCGATGGCCCAGGCTTCCCTGCCGCCGCTGACGGCCGGGTCGAGGTACACCGGGTACGTCGTCTTCTCGCCCCTGAGCAGGGCCTGGTCGGGGGTGAGCGTGACTTTGCCGCCGGCGACGGCGAGGGGCATGGCGGCCTCCTGCGCGCCGTGCCGCGGTTCGAACTCGTCGTTGGGGGGCGGCGCGTCGGCCGAGCCGGCAGCGGCTGCGAGGCGGGCAGACGATCGGTGGGCCGGCTTCTCCTTCTTGGCGGAGCTGTCCCACATGAGCGGGGTCGGCGCGGTGAAGACCTCCTGGCCTGCGGGGTTGACTGCGGTCAGGTTGCCGTGCCCGTCCGCGGAGACGGCCACGCCGTCGCTGGCGAGCTTGAGGCTGACGGCCTTGAGAGCTGGATTGGCCGCTGCTTCGGCTGATTTGACCACCAGCAGCTGGCCGAAGCCGGAGTTGCCGGCTCGCAGCTTCAGGTCCACTCCGGGCAGTACCTCGGGGTAGGTGGCGGTGTCCCCGGCGACGTGGGGCTTCGGCAGCGCGGTGGGCCACGACAGGGACATGCTGCGGCCGTCGCGGGTGATGGTGGCCAGCGGGCCGGCGCCGCCGCCGGAGAACTCCAGTCCGATGGTCGTGGCCTTCGGGCTGATGCGGCCGTCCGCTCCGGGCTTGAGGGTGGTGTCGATCTCGACGAGCCTGCCGTCCTGCCGCGTCCACTGGGCCAGGGCGTACCGGTCCTCGGTGAAGGTCCCCGACGGGTTCGCGAACACCTGGGACGTCTCGGTGCGGCGTGACACCACCTCGACCGGTTCACCTGAGGCTGCCGCCCTCGACAGCGCCGTCGCCTCGTCTGTCGTGCGCGGGCTCGTCGCAGCAGCGACTCGGGGCGCGGCCGTCGAGGGCGTCGGCATGGGCAGTGCGGCAGCCGATGACGCCGGGAGGGCCAGGACTGTTATCGCGGCCAACGCCATCCGATGCGGCGATGGGCGTCTCGCACTGGACCGGGCTCTTTTCATGATGCTCCCTTTTCAGATTCTGCATACTTTCTACCGCAAGAAGACGGGATCTCCAGCGACGGCTAGAGGTTGAGTTCAAGAGGCGCGGAACGAGAGCCGACGTCGCGAATGGAGGACGTGCTCCTCACGCGGCGACCGGCCGTGCCGGCCGGTTAGCCCGGAACCCTCGATTCCTCATCTCTGCATGTCACAGCCCCAGATACTGATTTCGGCCGAAAACGAGACTGCGGAGAACAGGCTGTTCCTTCATCGGCTGCGGGTGGTACGGGAAGCGCTATTCAACGGAACGAATCGGGCAGAGACTCCGGAGCGCTTTGCTTGTCGGGTCGAGGTGGATAAGGTCAGCAAGATCTTCATGTTGTGAATATCCCGTGGGGGGATTCGTGTTGGGTTTACGGTCAGTGGCGCCTCGATCCGAGCGCCGTGCTCATAGCCAATCTCGAGGGGGGCGGACCGTCGCCCTGTCGCTCGCCGTCTACCTGCTGGCCGGCCTCCTCGGCGGTCCGGTCGCGACTGCGGCCGAGCTGAGCCTGCCGGACATCGGAACACCCGAACCGGTGCCCACGGCCCCGGCGAAGCTCCACACGATCTCCCGGCCCGACCACGCCGCCGAGCACGCCTGGAAGACCCCTCCGAAGGTGACCTGGCCGTCGCCGGGCACGGCCGCAGCGAAGCTCCCCGAGACCGGTTCGGTGCGAGCCGGCGCGCTGCCCGTCGAACTGCAGCGAACCGGAACGAGCAACAAGGCGGGCGGCCCCGACCAGGCCCAGGTGCAGGTACTGGACCGCAAGACCGCCGACGCGCTGGGAGTCGACGGCCTCCTCCTCGCCGTCCGGCCCGTCGAGGGCGCCAAGGGACCAGTCGCGGTCGACGTCGACTACTCCAGCTTCCGCCACGCCTACGGCGGCGACTGGGCATCGCGTCTGACGCTGCGGCAGCTGCCGTCCTGCGCGTTGACCACCCCCACGGCGAAGGGCTGCTCCGAAGGCACGGAGCTGAAGACCGAGAACGACACCAAGGCCGGCACTCTGTCGGCTGCGGTGAGCCTCTCCGCAGGCTCCGCGGCCCTGGATTCGAAGGAGCCGGTTGCCAAGGCTCCGGTGGCCAAGGCGCCTGCATCCGGCCGTTCGGCCACCGGACTGGCCGCGACGTCCGGCACGGTGCTGCTGGCCGCGACCGCGGCAGCGTCCGGTTCCTCGGGCGACTTCGGCGCGAGCTCCCTGGCGCCTTCCGCCTCCTGGTCGGCCGGCGGCTCCAACGGCGGATTCTCCTGGAAGTACGACGTCCCCGTCCCCGACGTCCCCGGTGCCGTGGCGCCCAAGCTCAACCTGTCCTACGCCTCGCAGTCGGTCGACGGCCGGACCGCGGCCACCAACAACCAGGCCAACTGGATCGGCGACGGCTGGTCGATGGAGCCGGGCTATATCGAGCGCCGCTACATCTCCTGCACCGACGACGCCAAGAACAGCAACACCACCGCCAAGGTCGGCGACGTGTGCTGGAAGAAGGACAACGCAGTCCTCAACCTCGGCGGCCAGTCCAACCTCCTGGTCAAGGACACCGCCAGCGGCGAGTGGCGCCTGGAGAGCGACGACGGCACGAGAGTCGAGAAGATCACCGGCGGCGCGAGCCGCGGCAACGGCGACGACGACGGCGAGTACTGGAAGGTGACCACCCCCGACGGCACCCAGTACCACTTCGGCTACAACCGCCTGCCCGGCTGGACAGACGGCAAGGACGAGACCGCCTCCACCTGGACGACGCCGGTGTTCGGCAACCAGCCCGGCGAGCCCTGCCACGCGAAGGCGTTCAAGGAATCCTGGTGCCAGCAGGCATGGCGATGGAACCTCGACTACGTCGTCGACCCGCACGACGACGCCATGGCCTACTTTTGGGCCAAGGAGAAGAACGCCTACGGCCGCAACGTCGACTCCTCGACCGGCGCCTCCACCCCGACCGAATACGACCGCGGCGGCTACCTCAAGCGCATCGAGTACGGCCTGCGAGCCAACGCCGTTCACAGCCAGAAGGCCGCGGCCAAGGTCGACTTCACCGCCGACGAACGCTGCCTGGCCGACTGCGGCGCCTTCGACAAGGTCCACGCCAAGAACTGGCCGGACGTCCCCTTCGACCAGCACTGCGCCTCGGGCGCTCAGTGCAAGGACCGCTACTCGCCCTCGTTCTGGACCCGCAAGCGCCTCACCAAGATATCCACGTCCGTCCTCACCGGCGGCGCATACAAGCCCGTCGACTCCATCGCGCTCACCCACGAGTTCCCCAGCCCCGGCGACGGCACAGCCCCCGCGCTGTGGCTGGCCTCCATCACCCGCACCGGCCACACCGGCTCAGGCGACGTCTCCCTGCCCGCGGTCACCTTCAAGGGCAAGGCCTACCCCAACCGGGTCGAGGGAGCCACGACCGGCGGCAACGCCGACCCCGTACCTCCGATGTGGCGCTACCGCGTGTACGGGATCGACACCGAGACCGGCGGCACCATCGGCGTCACCTACTCCGACCAGGACTGCAAGGCCGCAGACGTCCCCAGACCGTCCGCCAACACCCGCCGCTGCTACCCGGTGATCTGGTCCCCGCCGGACGCCCCCGCCGAGGACTACGAGCCCTATCTGGACTGGTTCCACGCCTACGTCGTCACCCAGGTCCTGGAGTCCGACAACACCGGCGGCGCGCTGACCAAGCAGACCGACTACGCCTACGACGACAAAGCCGGCATGGCCTGGGCCAAGGCCCAGGACGACGAGTTCGCCAACGCCAAGCACCTCACCTACAGCGACCGCAAGGGCTACAGCCGCGTCCAGGTCCGCACCGGCGCCGGCACGGACAAGCGGACCTTGAAGGAGTACCGCTACTTCCGCGGCGTCGACGGCGCCGAAGTCGAGGACCACGAAGGCATCAAAGCAGTCGACCGCGAGGCATTCGCCGGCATGACCCGCGAAGAAGCCGTCTTCGACGGCGACGGAGGCAAGCTCCAGACCACCACCAGCTACCAGCCCTGGCGCTCCGCCCCCACCGCCACCGAGACCAGAGGCGAAGGCCTCCCGCCGGTCAAGGCGTACGCCACGGGCAGCGAGACGGACAAGACCCGTACCGCCGTCGGATCCGGCTGGAGGACGACGAAGACAGAGCGCACCTTCAGCCCCTACGGGCAGGTCCTGACCGAGTCGAGCCTCGGCGACACCGCCGAGACCGGCGACGAGGAGTGCACCACCACCGCCTACGCCCCCAACGCCAAGGCGAACATCCTCACCCTGGTCCGCGAGGTCAAGTCGGTCGCCAAGCCGTGCGGCACCGCACCCTCGCTGCCGGCCGACCTGATCTCGACCGCCCGGTACTACTACGACGGCGCCACCAGCCTCACCGCCGCGCCGACCAAGGGCGACGTCACCCGGCTCGAAGAACAGGACGCCGCCGGGACCGGCTATCTGACCACCGCCCGGCACACCTACGACCCGCACGGCCGCCCGCTGACCGACACGGACGCGCTGGGAACCACCACGACCACCGCGTACTCACCCCTCGCGGTCGAGGCTCCCACGTCCACGACTGTCACCAACGCGCTCGGCCACACCACCACCACGAGCTACGAGCCGGCCCGCGGAGTCGTCACCGGAACGGTGGACGCCAACGGCAAGCGCACCGACGCCGTCCACGACGGCCTCGGCCGCCTGCTGAAGGTGTGGGGGCCGGGCTGGCCCAAGGCAGACCACGCGGCCCAGCCGTCGACGGAGTTCAGCTACAAGGTCTCCAGGACCGAGGCGAACGCCGTCACCACCAAGACCCTGAAGCGGAACGGCGACTACCGCACCACTCACGTCCTGTACGACGGGCTGCTGCGCGAACGGCAGACCCAGGCTCCGGCCACCGGCACCCAGCACAGCATCCTGACCGAGACCCACTACGACACCCGAGGCTGGAGCACCAAGAGCTACTCCGCCTACTACGCCGACGTCGCGCCCTCGGCGACACTGCACACGGCGACGGCCCTCAACAAGGTCCCGGCCGCCACCGAGAACCTCTACGACGGCATGGGCCGCGTCACCGACACACGGTCCTTGAAGTTCGGCGACGAGCAGTGGCGCACCAGCATGCTCTACGGCGGCGACCGCACCACGGTGATCCCGCCGAAGGGCGGCACCGCCTCCACCACCGTCACCGACGCCCGCGGCCGCACCACCGAACTCCTCCAGTACACCGACGCGGACCGCAGGACATCACAGAAGACCAAGTACGGCTTCAGCAAGTACGACGAGCCCACCACCGTCACCGACCCGGCCGGCAACACCTGGACCTACGCCTTCGACAACCGCGGCCAGCTGACCGCCGTGGACGACCCGGACAAGGGCGTGACCACAACGGCATACGACGAACTCGGCCGCGCCGTCTCCGTGACCGACGCCGGACGCAAGATCACCCTCACCACGAGCTACGACAAGCTCGGCCGCAAGACCGCCACGAAGCACGGCGACACCCCGCTGGCCAAGTGGACCTACGACACCCTCGCCAAGGGCCTGCTGACCAGCAGCACCCGCTACGACGGCACAGACGAGTACACCACCGCCGCAGGCGGATTCAACGACCGATACCAGCCCACCTCCACCAAGTTCACCGCCCCTCCCAAGGCCGGCGGCCTGGCCGGCGCATACTCCTGGACCTACGGCTACAACGCCGAGACCGGCGCACTGGACTGGACGCTCAACCCGGCCGTCGGGGACGTCCCAGCGGAGCGGGTGACGACCAACTACAACAGCGACGACCTGCCCTTCCGCACCAGCCGCGCCGAGGTCGCCCTGGTCTCCAACACCCTCTACGACGTGCTCTCCCGCCCCGCACGCACGGAGTTCGGCTCCAGCACGGGCAAGAGGGTCTACAAGAGCAAGGTCTACGACGAGCACACCGGCCGGGTCACCCGGCAGATCACCGACCGCGACCTCGTCCCGCAACGGATCGACGACGTCGCCTACGCCTACGACCCGGCCGGCAACGTCACAGGCGTCACCACGGCCAGCGGCCAGGACGCCGCCAAGTCCGTCGACGCCCAGTGCTTCACCACCGACCCGCTGGGCCGACTCACCCAAGCCTGGACCGCCAAGACCGACTGCACCGCCGGTCCCTCGGCCACGACCGTCGGCGGCCCGGACGCCTACTGGCACGAATACGGCTACGACGCCATCGGCAACCGCACCGAGCAGACCGAGCACGGCACCGGCGCGACCGCGGGATCCGACGCCACCACGACGTACACCCACCCCAAGCCCGGAGCAGACCTGCCCCACGGCGTGCAGCAGGCCAGCGTCAAGGGCGGCGCGAACGACGGCCAGACCAGCACATTCGCATACGACGAGGCCGGCAACACCACCAAGCGCACCATCGGAGCCAAGACCCAGGACCTGACCTGGGACCCCGAAGGCCACCTCGCCACCCTCACCGAAGAGGGCAAGACCACCCGCTACCTCTACGACGCCGACGGCAACCGCATCCTCGCCAACAACGCCGACGGCAGCAGCACCCTCACACTGCCCAACGGCGACGAGCTCAAGCTCAACGCCAACGGCGCCAAGACCGGCACCCGCTACTACACCCACAACGGCGAAACCGTCGCCGTACGCACCGGCGCGAACATCTCCTACCTGATGTCCGACCACCAGGGCACCGCAACGACCGCCATCGCTGCAGGCACCCTCGCCACCACCCGCCGCAAGCAGCTCCCCTTCGGCAAGCTCCGCACCGAGCAGTCCGGAGCCTTCGGCAACCGAGGCTTCGTCGGCGGCGCCAACGACCCCACCGGACTCACGCACCTCGGCGCCCGCGAATACGACCCCACCACCGGACGCTTCCTCTCCGTCGACCCCATCATCGACCACGGCGATCCGGCGCAGATGAACGCCTACAGCTACGCCCACAACAACCCCCTCACCAAATCCGACCCCGACGGCCTCCGCCCCGACGGCCCCGCAGGCGGCGCCTCGTACAACGACGACGCCTACGCCCGCGACCGCGGCATGGACGCCGGCTACACCTACAAGAGCGGCAAATGGGTCTGGCGCCAGACACCGAAGAAGGACCCCGAGTCCCAATTCCTCTACGCCGCCTACCGCCAGAACACCACCGGCTACCTCAACAACGACTACTACGCCGGGCAGCGGGCACAGAAGGCAGCCCAACTCCGAGCCCAAGCCAAGAAGAAGGCGGATCAGGCTCGTGCAGAGGCTCAGCGGAAAAGGGACGGTATCCTCGGCAGTATTAAAAAGGGCAACTGGGGTGCCGCTTGGAGCAACACCGTGGACGATGTGTGGGAGGAGCGCATCGGAAACTCTTCTTGGTGGAAACATAAGGGTGTTGATTTTGGAGTAACTATGGGCGTTGCCGCGCTCGTAGGCGTTTGCCTCGTGAGTGCATGCCTTGGGCTTGCAGTAGTAGGTGTAGGCGCAGCGGTTGTTGCTGGAGCAGGGGCACATATGGCCCTTGCCACCCCGGAAGAACGGGCTGGGGGGTACGGGCAATACTTCAAGCGATCAGGTAAAGCTGCCGCTTACGGTGTTGTGAGCGGCGCGCTATGCGGAAAGGGGCCTGCGGGATGCTTTATATTTGGCCCGAAGGCCACGTCGCCTCTGGCTGGCGTTGCAAGGGGTAAACTTACGGGCGAAGCGTTGAGAATCACCGGTCGCAAGATCAGAGAGTACATGTTCTAGCTGTCGCCTTCAATTCACTCGATGCTCCGATGTTTAACGTCGGAGCATCGAGGTGATTTAGGTGAAGGTGGCATGTTGTAAGTTTGCGAATGACTTTAGGAGTGACCGATGGAAGAGTGGCCCGAAGGGGATTCTGCGAATCCGGAGCTCGCGAGGGCTAGGTATCGGAGAGATATTAGAGGAATTCGAGAAGGATTCCGTGCCACCCCTAGGGCGGCAACGTTTGGTGCGCTAGTGGTTGTCGTTGGTAGCGCGATTCTCGCATTGCTCGGAGATCGGCTCTTCGCTGCAGCCTTCTTCGGGTTCTTCTGTTCGGTTCTTCTGGTGGCCTTCCTCTTCTTTATGTTTCGTGGTCGAGGGTGGAAGGGCTCTGCAATTCGGGCCTTCCTGTTTACGTTCGGGTGGGCAAGTTTCATGTAAAGCTCGAAGTGAGGGGTGCCGCGTGCGGGCTGGCCGGAGGTGGTGGTGACGAAGACCGCTTGACGGTGCGTCTGCTGCCTCCGGGCGTCAAGGATCGGCGGACCCACTACCTGGGACAGATCCCGGAGGCACCGGCCGGGTGCCCGGCGAGAAGCCGCCGTATGGCGTAGCTGATGGTGTGCTTATTGATCTTGGTTGTGACCTGGTATTGCTCGGTTCTACTAAGCGGTAGTTCGTTGTGGCGGGGCAGGGTTACTTGGTGCCGGAGTGTGGGCGGCCGGTGGGATCTGGGTTGAGCTGGGTGTTTGGGGTTGCGCAGTGCGCTGAGCCACCGCGCAGGTCGAGGTGTTCCAGCGGCTGGTCGGCGTCCGCGTCCAGCAGCCACCGCCCGTGCCGGACACACACCCGCTGCCAGCGCGGCAGATACCGCACCGCCCGCACCGTCTGCCCGGTCCGCCGCGCGGTGCAGAGCCGGCAGGCGAACGCCGCCTCTCCCGCCACAGCGCCCGCCGCCCGCCACCGAGCCTGTGGCAGGGCGGCCTCCCGGCCGGTGCCGATCTTGGGATCATCCACGGTGAACGCGGGCAGCGCGTGCGCCAGCACCGCCGGTCCGACCCCGCACAGTTCGGCGAGCACAGCCCGCCCGGCTTCGTTGAGCACGATCTCCGCATCGGCCCGCACACCGCCGCCGTCGTTGCGGGCGGGGGAGTTGCGGCACGTCCACAGCCGCAGCACACCGGCAGCCGGCAGGCCGTAGCGGTCTGCGGCCCGGCTGATCAGCGACGAGGTCAGCTCCCCGGCCAGCGGCACGGTCCGTAACGCTCCTGCTCTCACAGCTCTCCCCCTGACGCCCTGTCCTGCTTCCTGCCCCGGCGCACTGACCGCCTACAGCTCGAACTGCAGGTCGACGATGTCCTTGAGTTCCACTTCGAGGCCGTGGGCACGCCGTCCGCCGTCGCGGAAGTACACCTCACCCAACGCCTCGGCCGCGAGTTCGCGGAGGGCGTCCTCGTCGACGCCTGCTTCCTGGGCTTGAAGGAGGCGGGCGGCGTGGTGGGGCGGCAGGGACAGGGTGAGGTGACGCACGCGGGCCTGGTCGGTGCTGCCGACGGCGGCGGTGTAGCCGAACCTCGCCTGCACATCGATCATGATGCCGCTCGTGGTGGCCGCTGCCTGTTTCGCCTTCGCCCTGATCTGCGGCTGCCAGCGTGACCGGACCTCACGCTCGAGGCGGTCGGCGAGTTCCGGCCGGGGCCTTTTGATCTGGTTCTTCACATACCGCTCCACCGTGCGCTGGCTGATGCCGAGCAGCTCGGCCACCGGCATCGTCCGGCCGCCGTGCTTCTTGAGGAGGTAACGCATCTGCGCTCCGGCGGACTTGGGGATGGGCCGCGTGAACGCGCCCTGCACCGCCCTGTCGAGTTCTTCCCCGACCGTGACCATCGGCGTAACTCTCCTACTTTCCAGTGTCCTTGGCGGTGACCTCGCCGGTCTTGATGTAGCGGGCGAGGTTGGCGACATGGCCGTCGGCGCCGAGCTGCTCGAGCACGTCAGCCCCCCACACCACGCTCTGGGTGCCCTCGTGCTTGACCATGCCCGGCGACACGCCCAGCCGGAAACTGCCCGGCACGGCCTTGCCGTCGGCGCCGTACGGCAGCACGTCCAGGGGGCTGGGCCCGTCGGCCGCGTACACGGCGCAGTCGGACAGGACCGCGACCGGGTAACGGCCGGTGGCCGCCGCCAGGGCGAGCATCTTGCGGTGCATGTTGACCCGGGCCCGGGAGATGACGGTCGCGCGGATGTCCGGCCGCCAGGTCGGGCGGGCCAGGGCGGGCCAGGCCTGCCCCGGCTTCCAGCCGCCCCCGCGTGCCTTCTCCTGCAGCTTGCCGATGCCGCCCTTGACGGTCATCTTGACCGCGTCCACCACGATCCCCAGCTCCGGATCACGGCTCTTGTAGCCGTCCATCGCCTGAAGGAACTGGTGCGGGGACAGCTTCTCCGCGACACCGAGGTCCGCCATGGTGGCGACGTAGGCATCGCGCAGCCGCTTGTACCAGCCGTCCAGGAACCGGCCGCTCTCCCGGCGCAGCCGGGCCTCGACGGGGGTGACGTCGTAGCCGAGCTCGACGGCGTAGGCCACGGTGGGCGTGGCATACCAGGCCGGACCGGTCGGGCGCTGGCCGCTCGGCGTGAACGGGCTGGGCAGCAGGCCACCGTCGAGGTCGCGCCACTGCTTGCCGACCTTCACCCGGGACAGGTCGACGTGGGAGAGGTCGACCAGCCAGGAACCGGGCACCGCTGGGTCGAAGACCGGATCGGTGACGTGCTCGGGCGGCGATGACAGCCCGACGACCGCACCGTTGGCGGCTGCACCGAAGGCCAGGTTCACATCCAGGCCGACCAGGTGCCCCTGCATGCACTCGGCGTCGGTGAGGTCCCGCGCCCAGTCGTAGGCCTCCTCGAACAGCCGCTCGCTGGGGCCGCGCACGTGGAAGCGGGGCAGATGGGCCAGGACGGGGTGTCCGTCGATCGCCTCGCACGGCGCCGGGTCTACCGCCTCTGTGCCCAGTGACCCGGGCCGGTGCTCGCGGTGCCGCCGGCCGGAGGCGTCCGGCTCGCTCGCGCGGGTCGGCGGGTTGAGCGCGGTCATCAGCTGCAGCCCCGTCACGGCCGTTGAGCCGACCGGCGTCATCACCCGGGCCGCATACACGCCCAGCACCCGGGCGAGCTCAGGCGGCGGCAACTGGGCGGCGTGGCCCCAGGAGCGGTCGTCCAGGGCACGCCAGGAGGGGATGCACAGCTGCACGCACTGGCGGCGGCTGCCGTGGGCGGGACGGTAGATCCGCGCCCACGGCCCCAGCCCGCGCTTGGTGAGCTGCCAGTCGGCGCGCTCAAGCTGCTTGATGACCTTGTGTCCTTCCGGCAGCCGCCCGGCAAGCCGCTCGGCCTCGGACAAGGCGGCGGGCAGGCCGTAGCGCTCGCATGCCGCCTCGGCGAGCACCAGCAGCGGGTCGCCGTCCTTTCCCGAGCCGTGCAGCTTCTCCGACCCCAGCCGTGCCTCGGTGAGCGTCCACTCCACCAGCGCAGGCAGCGACTTGGCGGGCACGTCCAGGATCAGACCGCCGACGCCGTAGCCGGTCACCTGCCGCTCGGTGTCGGCGTCGAGGACGAGCAGCGGACCGTGCGCGTAGGCACCGCCGGGCGCGGGGGTGTTCGCCGAGGCGGCCTTCCTTGCAGTGGGGCGCCGCGAGCTCTGCGGCGCCCGTTCGGCACGCGGCACCGGCCGCTGTGTCGCTGCCGCGTGCCGATCGGGCGCTGGGGGAGCGGCCGGGGGCTCCTCGGCCTCCGCCGTGGCAGTAGCTTCCGCTCTCCCGGCCATGGGCCGAGCCTGCGCTGCGGTGGTGGTTGTCTGCGGTGCCTCGGTGTCCCCGTCCTCCTGTGGCGCGCCGGTGCTCTCGGGGGCGGGGTAGAGCTTGGCGAGCTGCTTCAGCAGGCGCGCGTACGCCTCCCGCTCCGGCGGCCGGGGCTCTGTCCGGCCCGACTCCCAGGCGCCGACGGTCGCCCGCCGCACATCCAGGGCAGCGGCCACCTCGTCCAGGGTGAGCGCATGCGCCTGGCGCAGCCGCCTGCGCTCAGCCGGCGGCGGCAGCGGGGAGCGGGACGCGACCAGCGCGTCGACCGCGTCGAACAACTCGGACATGGGACACCTCCGTCCCTGACCCTACCCCTGAAACGCACCTATCACGTACTAGTAGCGCATGGATCGCGTACATGGAGCGTACGGACGGTGTTCGGGGTGATAATGTCCGGTCAACGGACCTGGGCGGAGCCAGCGGCCCATAGCGCACGTGTGCTCGGGGGCGGGTCGAAGTGGCGCGAGCGCATGCGACGTGTTCGAGGGGGAGCAGTGGAGGCAACGAGTGACGGCTGGGCGGGCATGGGCTGGGACTGGACGGATGCCGACGACATCCGCCGGCGCCTGGACCAAGGAGCCGATCCGGAGAGCTGGAACGGGAGCAGGCCCCTACATCGGGCAGCGGTGTTCGGCTCCCCGGAGGCTGTTACGGAACTTGCCCGCCGGGTTGCGGACGTGGACGCGCTGGAGAACGGGGTGACGGCACTGTGGGAAGCCGTCCTGTCCAGGAAGCCGGCCAACGCACGGGCGCTCGCCGCCGCCGGGGCCGATCCCTGGCGGCCGTCGCTCGGCGGCTGGTCGCCGGGGCGGCTGAGCCTGGCCGGACCGACGCCCGAGCTGTTCCCGGTACCGGAAGGGGTGTCCCTGAGCGACGCCGAGCGGGCGGCAGCGCAGGAGGCTCATCGCCTCACCACGGCATTGGGCGAGTTCTACGACGACGGCATGGGCTTGGCCTGTGTGGCGGGCATCGACGCGGCCGAGGCGGTGCGCCGTCTCCAGGCGACGCCGGTGGTGGACGGCGAACTCCTTGACGTGCTGAATGAGCTGCTGGAGGAGCCCTACGCGTACGACATGGACGAGAGCCTGTACATCGTCGGTGTGACGTCCGTGCCGGGCGGCTGTGTGGTCACTCAGCCCTGGGGATACGCGCCGCAGATGCCGGGCGTGCTGGCCCGGCTGTCCGCCGGCACCCTCTGCTACGGCCTCTACGCCAATCCCAAGAGCGGCAACCAGGGCAGCATCACCCGCGATGGAATCATCGAGGGCTCAGACCTGCACCCCGGCGGAGGACCGGACGAGAACGACACTGCCGAGCAGGTGCTGGCCTCCTACCTCTACCAGCACCACGCCGTCGCCTACGCCTTGGCTTACGCAGGCCTGCGCCCGACCGACAGACGCGCCGTTACCGGACCGCCCGATGTGTGGGCCGAACTGCCCCGCCGCGACTACTGGAGCCACTGACTCGAAAGAAGAGCTGTCATGACTGTGGTGGAACTGCCGCGCCCCGGCCGCCCTAAGCCCGCGCGGCTCTTTCCCGACCAGGCCGAGGCCGTCACACGGCTGGCACGGCACCTGCGGCGCGCGGGGA
Organism: Streptomyces sp. NPDC051907; assembly: GCF_040681075.1. NCBI lineage: Bacteria > Bacillati > Actinomycetota > Actinomycetes > Kitasatosporales > Streptomycetaceae > Streptomyces > Streptomyces sp. NPDC051907. The sequence goes on from NZ_JBFAYB010000020.1 coordinate 51,175, forward strand.
CGCGCGCTCTGTTCGTGTCGGCGACGGGCACCGGCAAGACCCTGGTGTCGATCCGCACGGCGGACGAACTCGGCGCGCGGCTGGTGCTGTTCGTGGTCCCCACCCTGGACCTGGCGGCCCAGACCGCGCTGGCCTGGCGCCGGGACGGCCACGGCGAGCACATGGTGATCGTCTCCTCCCTGGACACCAGCGGCCGCGACGACCTGGTCGCCGCTCGCGTCATGTCGACCACGAACCCGCACGCGCTGGGCGGGCTGATGTCGGTGGTGGGGGAGGGGGAGGACCAGATCCGTGCGTTGACGGTGATCTGCACCTACGACTCCCTGGACAAGATCGAGCAGACCCAGCGCACGGGGCACACGGTGCCGCCGTTCGACCTCGCGGTCATGGACGAAGCCCACCGGATCGCCGGCCGCGCCGACAAGAAGTGGGCGATCGTCAACGAAGCCCAGCGGATCCGCGTGGACCGCCGCCTCTACATGACCGCCACCCCCCGCATCTTCGCCGCGCCGGAGCTGGCGGAGTCCGCCGACACCACCCGCCCACGCCGCCGTGCCACCGGGCCGAACCGGAACACGGACGTGGACGCGTTCGCCAACTCCATGGACAACGAGGCCGTCTACGGCAAGAAGGTCTTCGAGTACCCCCTCGCGCAGGCAGTGGCCGACGGCCGCGCCGCGGACTACCGCATCGTGGTGCCCACCCTCACCGACGCCGACCTGCGCCGCCGCCTCAACCTGCCCTCCCCGAGCAGCGCCCCCGCCGCCTTCCGGCCCGGCGACAGCACCGGTGACCAGGAGCAGGACAGCGCGCTGCGCACCACCGCCCTGCACCTGTCCGTCCTGCGCGCCATGACCGAACACCGTCTGAGTAAGGTCCTGGTCTACTTCAACCTCGTCTCCGACGCCCGACGCTTCGCCCGCGAACTCCCCCACACGCTGCGCCTGCTGGCCCGCACGGACCCCGACCTCGTCCCGGACATCACCCCGCAGCTGTTCTTCGCACACGGCGAGCACACCCCCGCCCAGCGCGCCGATACCTTCACCGCGTTCGCCGCCGCCGACTGCGCGATCCTCGCCAACTCCCGCCTGATCGCTGAAGGCGTCGACATCCCCAGCGTCGACGCCATCGTCTTCGCCGACCCCACCCGCAGCGTCATCCGCTGCGTCCAAGCCCTCGGCCGCGCCCTGCGCCTCGACGTGAGCGGCAAGACCGCCTCACTGATCGTCCCCGTCTACGTCCCGCCCGGCGCCGACGGCGAGAACATCCTCGGCACCGCCTACGAACCGGTGTGGGCGATCGCCTGCGCACTGGCCAGCCACGACCACCGCATCCTCGAGCGCCTCCCGGACAAGGCCAACCGCCTGCCGAAGGAGACCAGCGACGTCATCCAGCGCCGCTGGCACTTCGACTTCACCGTCCACCCCGAACGCATCGCCCAAGCGATGGACCTGGCCTCCTTCGACCCCCGCGACCCGGCCGTCTCCCGCTCCCGCCGCCTGGGGCTCGCCGCCGCCCAGTCTTACCGCGACCAGTACGGCCACCTCGACGTCCCCGCCGACTACCCCGACCCCACCGGCTACCGGCTCGGCACCTTCATCACCACCATGCGCGACGCCCGGACCGCCGGCCGCCTCGAAGCCGACTGGACCGCCGAACTCGACGCTCTCGGCATGATCTGGGACAAGCACGACGCCGCCTGGCGCGCCCGCCTCGCCGCCTCCGCCGACTACCTGCGCACCCACGGCCACCTCGCCGCCCCCGCCACCACCCCCGTCGGCTCCTGGCTCGCCGAACAACGCCACCTCGCCACCAAGAACACCCTCGATGCCGCCCGTGCCGACGCCCTCACCGCTCTTGCCCCCGACTGGCGCCTTCCCCACGGCGCGGACTGGCACCGCAAATACCACCTGCTGCGCGCCCACCTCGCCTCCGGTGCCGACCCGGCCGCCCTCACCCGCGAGACCCTCCTGGCAGGGGTGAAGATCGGCTCCTGGCTCCACCGCCAACTGACCACCTGGCCCTCCCTCCACCCCGGCCAGCAGCACCTGATGACCGCTCTCGGCCTCACCCCCGACACCAACCCACTCGCCCCGGCCCGCCGCGCCCGCCGCACCTTCGAACAGACCGTCCAGCTCCTGGAACTCTTCCTCCACCGCGAAGGCCGCGCCCCCACAGCCCGCGAGACCATCCGCGTCGACGGCGACACCGTCAACCTCGGCGCCTGGCTCGCCAAAGCCCGCACCAAGCACCGCACCGGCCAGCTCCCCGAAGCTCACGCACACCTGATCGCCACACTCTTCGACGGCGACTGGACCACCGAAGCCGCCCTCCCCGCCGTCCTGACCTGACCACCGCCTCCCACGCGCCGTGACCCGGGCCCGTAAGCTGCGCCGGTCCGGCGTACCGCCCGCTGAAGGGAAACCGCCCCACCGTGTTCCAGCAGACCCCCGTCTATGACCGCCTCGTCGCCGAACGCGGCGACATCCCCGTCCAGGTCCGCGGGGAAGCCGACCGGATCCACCGCGACCTGGCCCAGGTCCTGCGCCAGACGTCCACTCCCCGGTCGAGCACCCCGCCAAGCGTCTTCGAACCGAAGCAGCCTCCCCGCCCTCTGTAGGCACGCAGCCATTGCCGCTGTCCGGAGCTGTGCGGCCAAACAGCAGGTCCAGGTGGTCACCCAGCCCGCCCCTCCTCGTTGAAGAAGGGGACAGCAAGGGCCGAAGACAGAAGGGCGGGTGGCGACGTGACACAGCCGGCACCGCACCGGCAACCGTTGTGGCGGCGCTACCAGGAGCCGGACGACCGGGGCTTGATCGACGACGTGTGCGACGGACTACGCCTGATCACCGAGCCCGGGCCCGATGATCCGGGGCAGACCATCGCTCTGGCGATCGTGGGAGCCGAAGCGGCCGAAGAACTTGCTGCCACCCTGGACGACGAATGGGCCCTGTACACGCCGCAGCAGGCCGCCGTGACGGCCTCCGCTCTCTTCGCCCAGATCGGCTGCGGCGGGCGCGGCGCTGGAGAAGCTGAGCGACCACCTGGACGCCATGGCCGAGCGCGGGGAGATCACCGTCCCCGACTACGACGGGGCAGGGGAAGCCGAGCGCCTGTGCACCGCCCAGAGCGTCCTCGGCGCGGCAGGGCAGGAAGCCTTCGGCGCCATCGACGCGCGCGACTGCGACGAGGCCGTGGACATCCTGGCCACGACTTCCTACACCGGACCGTTGCCCGGCAGCACGCACGAGACGTACATCCAGCTGGCAGCCCTGCTGGACGACGCCAAACTCATCCCCGCATGTCGACCGCCCGCCGAAGAGGTCTGTGCAGCCCAGGACTACGAAGACGGCTGCGGCTGCCACATCGAACTGACCGACCACGACGGCATCGTGTGGGACTTCCACCGCTCGGACGGCACCTGGTACGTCATGCCCCTGGCCGACGCCACACCCAGCGGCCACCCTCTCACCGGAAGGGAACTGTCCATGACACAGACGTGCCCTCATCCCCAGCATCTTGCGCTACTGGTCCAGCAGACCCTGTCCGGCACTGTCTGACAACGCACCCCCTACCGCGTTGTCCCACCGCCTCTGCGCCCGGACCGTCCAGCTCGGCCGGTGCCTGTGAGGAAGTGCGGGTCGGGACGCTGCCGGGGAATGCCTGGGCGGGTCCGTTCCCGACACGGCCGACGGCCGGCTGTGTACCCATGCTCCGGTCGGGGGCACGCGGTGCATACGTCGGCTCGGCGGCACGGCCCGGGACCGGCGCCGGACGTCCCGGCCAGGGAGGAGGGGGGCGACGACCTCGCGGAAGTCGAGCCGCGCATCGCATGTGGGCCTCCCTGCAGGGCGTGCCCGAGGAGCTGGTGCCCGCCGGGTGAGGTTGGCGGAACTCCTGTGCGGACGGGCCGCGGTTGGAAGACTCTTGGTTATGAGCAACACGACTACTGCGGGCGTGCAGCCGTACCCTCCAGGCACGCGGTGGATCTTCCGATCCAAGAACGGGTACGTCCACACCGAGGAGCTGGCGCTGTCCTGGCTCGTCGGGGGCGCCGAGCCGATCTGTGAGGACCCCTCTGCGGAAGGGCAGCCGGCGGACGTCCTGTGGCGCTACTGGGCAAAGGACGCCAACCACTATCACGAGCGGTGGCCGGAGGCGTTCCGGCCGGGCGAGGTGCACATCTCCTGGCGGGTGGTCTCGCCGACGCCCGACAGCGGGGTGTTCGAGGGGGCGCCCTACACCCGCGACCCGCGTCATCTGCCGCGCCAGTCCCAGGTGGACGAGGAGCAGGACGACTTCCTGGCCCACTACTCGTTCCCGACGCACGCCGTTTCCGGGGAGCACCTGAACTGGCTGCGGCTGCCCGTGCTGGACCGGGCGTGGCGCGAGGACCGGGAGGACGTCGGCGGCTTCGTCCAGGAGGCGTCCGGGTGGAAGCCGTCGCCGCTCCAGCTGGCCATGGACGTCGTACAGGTGGCGCGGTGCTCGGGGCTGTGGACTCCAGAGCTGGCGCTGATGAGCGGGGACCTGGACGACGGTGAGCAGTACGTGCTGGGCAACTGGCTGGCCGAGCACCAGGAAGGCATGGACAGCGACGTGTTCGACGCGCTGTACGCGAAGCTCGGCAAGCACCACCAGCGCGACTTGGACGAGTCCATCTCGGAGTGGGCCGACCGCGCGGTGGGCGATGCGAGTTGGAGGAGCTGACCTGCCCGAAGACAGTTCGTCTTCGCCACGGGTCAGCCGACGGTGAGCTCGGGGCGCTGTACCGGGTGAGCTCGGCCAGCTCAGGTTCTCGCAGCCGGCTTCGGGCCTCACAGCTGTGATCCGAACTCCTGGCGGACATCGAGGTAGCAGCGCAGCCGTACACCCGGCTCGCCCGGCACTCGAATCGCGCGGTCCGCCGACGCGGTCGGCCAGCGCCCGGCAAGCAGCGCCTGAACGGCGAACGCGGTCTGGTCGTCACACGCTGCGACGTCGACGACGGCCAGGCCCGGCTGCGCCACGTGCGCTTCGCTGGTCGGCTTCAGGCCCGGCATGACGCGGCCGTGCGCCTGCAAGTTCCCGCGCCATGGCACGTTCACTCGACCGAGTAGCGCCATCACCCGCACCGGGCCCCGCCCCCCGGCACCCCTCACTGCCGTCGATAGGCGCTCACCCGCCGGAACCCGATGCGTTTCACGTCAGCGTTGCGGTCCGGGGCCGACCCGTTCGTAGGCGCAGTGCTTGGTGGCCGGATCCAAGACGGCGACCTTCAGCGGGCTTTGGGCGGCTTCCTCGATACGCAACAGCCAGGCCCGGCCGGGGACCAGGATGGTCAGGTCCGCAGGCCACCGGGCGAGTGCCGAGGGGTCAGGGCACACCACACCGGCCAGCTGGAACGCGCTTGCCTCATGCTGCCGGCTGTAGAGGAGCAGTCCGTTGCCATGGGCGGGGCTCTGGTCGCCGCACGTGACGGCCTTGCCGGAGGCGGAGCGGACCAACTGCATGAACGCAGGCCACAGCGCGGCCTTGATGCCCGCGTGGTCGAAGAAGGCCGACAGGCGCTCCTGTTCCGCCCGCTGTTCTTGCGCCTCCTGCTCGGCAGCCAGCCGTCGGTCCTCGGCGGCCAGCCTGCGCTGTTCAGCGGCAGCGGCCCGTTGCTCGGCGGCCTCCCGGCGTTGCTCGGCGGCGGCCTCCTGCCGGACGGCTTCGGCATCGGCCTCCAGCCGAGCCCGGACGACGGCCAGCTGGACGTAGGAGCGGGCGGTCCACCACACCGTGCCGTCCGGACCGGTATGGGCATGGACCCGGCCCTGGAGAATCCACCGGATCGCATCGCCCAGGGAGCAGCTGATGTGGGTCCACGCCGCTTTCATCTTCACCGTGCGTGGCGCGGCCCAGGTGTAGCGCGCCATGCCGTAGCGCACCGTCCATGCGTCCCCGCGGTCCCTGGGGGCGCTACCCGCAGGCAGGGCACGCCGCGCTCCCACGGCCGCTTCTCCATCGCCACCCAGCACACCGCCACACCGTCCGCCGCGTAGCGGTCCGTCCGCATCCGCGCGTCCTGCGGCGTCATGGGCGACAACTGCGCCTCCAGCGCCATGAACGGCCGGTCCTGCTCATCGAAGACCAGCACGTCGGCACGCCAGGTCCGGGCCTCGTTGCCGACCTCCAGCTCAGCTCTGAAGCCCGCCGCCCGGGCGGCGGTGGCCAGCTCCAGCTTCAGCAGGTGATGCTCCGGCGACTCGTTCGCCAGCGCGCAGTCGCGGGGCCGCACCTGGTGGTAGAAGTGCCTGGCGCGGTGCGGGGAGACGCGCGCGAACACCCTTCCCCCGCACTCCGGACACGCCAGCTCCAGCCCTTTCACGCGGTGGACGTCCGCCCAGGACCGGCTACACCCGAGATCGTCCAGCGACGCATCCAGCCGGCCCCAGCGCGCATGCACGGCGGTGTACCCCATCAGCCCCCTCCCGTGTGGCCCGAGAAGGACAGCATCCCCTCCCGCTGGGACGGCGATACACCGGATGAGGACGTGCGGCTCCCGCTGTTCGTGCGCCGATGAGCCGGTCCGGCTGGCTGCTGGCGGTGCCCTGCGGCGGCAGCATCGGCCGGACACAGGGCGCACCGCCGGGCGAGTCCAGTCTCTCCCACGACCGACTCGGCCCGGTGGGGGTGCCCACGCTTCACAGGGGGACGGCCCGACTCCTGCCCGTGCGCTGTCCCGAGGGCCGCCCGCCCCGCCGCTCGATCCGCTCGCGCCTCACCGCCCAGATCTGTGCCCCGGGCAATGGGGTCTCGCGGGCGGCGAAGTGCGCTACGTTCGTGCCGCATGGAAGCAACATCCCAGCTGCGTCAGGCCGTTCTTACCTGGCTCGAGCAGGCACGCGATCTTCCCTCCATACCCCAGGCCATCACCGATGTAGCACTGTCGGCGCGGCCGGAGTTCGAAGCCGTGATCAATGCGGTGGGGGGTGCCGCGCCGAAATCAGAGCACCGCGACCTGTACGGCAAGGTCGACGGTGACTGGCTGCCCCGGTGGTCCACGCTCCTGGGAGGATCGAGACTGGGTGATGCGACCCGTCTGGTGGCCCAGGGCGCGACGGTGCCGGTGGAAGACGTCGCGGACAGTTTCGTCGCCTTCTGCACGGCCCCCGCGCCGGCAGCGGAGGACTGGCTGCTCCTCACCGGCGAACTCCCGGTGGGGACATGGATCCCGCTGGGCCGCTACACCCTGCAGACCTTCACCGCCGACGAACTGAGGCAGCTGGGCCCCATGCCGGCCCTCCAGGGCCTCCAGCCGGGCGGGCTCGACCTCGATCTCCTGGCCGGTGCACCGTTCGTCCACGCCCCGAACCCCGAGCGCGCCCCGGACCGCAGGGACACGGGCTGGTTCGACTTCGCCGGTCCACGTCCGGAAGCCCTGCACTGGAGGGCGTTGCTGCCGCTGGTCCTGTGGAGCGAGGAGCTGCTGCACGTCGACGCGGTGTTCGGCGTCGAGCGCGGCCGCTACTTCGACCTGAACCGGAACCAGGTGCCCACCACCATCCAGATCTACGAGGACCGTCACGGCATCCCGGAAGAGGTCGAAGTCCGTGAGAGCGGAAGCTTCCACGTCGCTGCAGCCGCTCTCCCGCGGCTGCAGGCCTTCTGCTCTGCGGTGACAGCGAAGATCGATGCCGTCATGGACGGCATCACCAGCGGACGGAGTCTTCCCAGGAAGCGCGCCCGCCGCTTGGAGCGAGCTGCCCGTCACCTGCTGCAGGCCTACCAGCGCACCTACAGGGATGACGGCGTGTGGGAGGAAGAAGCCGACGAGCGGCTTCTGGACTACGTCATCGCGCTGGAAGCCCTGATGGTCAGCCCCGGCGACAAGCACGAGGGCATCAGCGAGAGGATCCGGACCCGGACGGCGGCCCTGTTCCCCAGCTCATTGCGCGAGGGCGTCGAGAGCAGAGTGCAGAAGGCGTACAGCGCGCGATCGAAGTACGTACACGGAGACCTGCTCGCCGACCAGAAGGAGGCCGAACTGCGCGAGCTCAGGCTGCTCGTCCGGCAGGTCGTCCTGCGCTGGCTCATCCTCACCCCCTACGACACTCAAGACCTCGCACCGCGTCTTGACGCCGCAGCCGACTGCACCAGCTGCTCACGCGCCATCAACGAACCCCTGCGCGCCTTCTTCCAGGCATCACCGCCTCAGGAGGACGTCAGGGCCTGAGACAGCACTGCCTGCGCTGCCGCGGCCGGCGTCGCCGCACGCCGCAGCCCGGATTTCCGGTTCGGCAACCCCGTGGTCAGTGCAACTCAGGTGTGAGTTGCACTGACTGGGGCATCAGGGGGTGACGTGCGCGCTGTCGAGCCGTCGGTGCACCATCGAGAGTGTGGTGAGCAGTTCCAGCAGTTCCTCGTCGGTGACCGTGCGGTGAAGGCGCGGCTCGTGTGCGGCCGGGTTGCGGTACATGCTGAACAGGCCCTTGACCAGGTTCGCCAGCCCTTTCTGCTCATCCAGCTCGGGCCCCGTGGCGTTCGCGTTGATGGCCACCCGGGCCGTTCCGTGGCCGGGCATGAGCACTGCGTCGACCAGCCGCGCCCCGTCAAGGCCCTGGCCGGTGAGCTGCCGCAGCCGGTCGGCCACGGACTTGACCGCCTCCAGGCTGGCGTGGAAGGGGTTCTTGGCCAGGATCTCCAGGGTGCAGTAGCGCAGCACCTCCGGATGCGTGGAGCGGCGGCGTAGCTCGGCTCGCAGGGAACTGGCGTGCCGTGCGGCCTCGCTCAGCGTGGCGGCCGCCGGCCCCCTGGCCACCTGCCCCTGGTCGTTGACCCGCAGTCCGACATGGACCAGGACCTCGTTGAGGTCGTCCTGTCGGCGTGAGAACGTGTGGGGCTGCTGAATGTAGCGCACCGGGGCCATTGCCACCTTGATGAACGCGATCACGCAGTTCGACGCCCCCTGGCGCGCCTGCTGCGCCAGCAGCGCCCCGGCCAGCCGGTCTCGCTTGTTGCCGCCGTCGGCATCCGGCACCTTCACGACGGCCAGCAGCTGCCCGATCTCCCGTCCCGTCAAGCCGTGATCGGTGTCGCCGAGCACACCTGCCACCGCCGTGACGACCGTCGCCGGCCAAGGCTCGTGACGTGTTGCCATGTCCCGTCCCCTTCCCCTCGTCCCATGGCCAACCGACCAGGATGACACGGGCGTGAAGGGCAGATCCCCGCTTTCTTCTGCGTCCATGGCAGCGGCGTGTGCGGCAGAGCGGCTGCCGGCGGAGTGCCGCCCCGGTGTGGCTATCACGCCAACTCGCCGCTGTGGAACCTGTCTCGAAATGGCTGTACCGATTCGCTTTCCAGTCGTGTACTACTGGGCATCAATAGCGTTGTAGTCATCTACAGCAGTGAAGTCGAGAAGGGGGACACGTTGGTCTACGACATCCGTCCGCTCGCCAACGGCCTGCGCGCCGACCACCCGGTGCCCGGTCTGCCGTTCGTGGACGACTCGCACCTGCCGCTCGACGACGGCCTCGACGCCATCGAGGCCGTCGGCCGCAACAAGGGTGAGGGCATGTGGGGCCGTTGCGACCCCTCCCGTGAGGGAGGATGGCTGGCCTTCACCACCGACCCGATCGCCCACCACCTGGGCTGGGCCGTGCGCTACCACCCCGACCACGGGCGCACCGTGCTCCTGCTGCGTGCCGAGGACACCGCCAGCCTGCACACCTACTGGACGGGGGCTCCGCTGCTGTTTCGGGCCGGAGGCTACTGGTGGGACGGCGACGCCTGGTACCGGCCCGGCCAGATCTGGGACCCGGTCACCGAGGACTACGCCCGTCACAAGGCCCGCGCCACGGCTACTGTCCACGCCGACGACATGCTCGACGGCCGCGCCCATCCGGACCGCGCCCACGTCCACAAGGTCGCCACGTTCGACCCGGCCACCGCGGCACCGGACAACTGGCTCGACGACCTGACCCTGTGGGCGCAGCACCACCAAAAGCAGGACGACCCCCTGCCGCTGCAGAAGTGCGTCGTCGACCTGGCCAGCCCCGAACTCGCCGGCGACCGGCTGCTCGGCGTACCCGATATGGCCGCGCTCGGCGGCATCACAGCCTCCACACTGCGGGGCTACATCTCCCGAGGCGAGAACAACGTGCCGCTGCCCCAGGCGACCGTCGGCGGACGGTCCCAGTGGTCACGCCCGGTCGCCGAGGACTGGGTCGAGGCCCGGCGCCGCTCCTCCGAGGGGCTGAGGGAGGCCATGTCGGCCGGCGACCGGCACCGTCTGGCCCCGGGGGCGGCTCAGATCCGCGACCGGTTCAGCGAGACCTTCTTCAGCTTCCTGTGGAAGCGGCCCGACATCCGCAAGCGGTGGGTCCTGCGCCAGCGCAACGAGCCGAGCGTGCGGGAGGTGGCCGACCAACTGGCCTTCGAGGTCGCCGACAGCCTCAGGCGGATCATCCCCACCGATGCCCTAGGGCCGACCATCCGCCATGCCGTCCTGGAGGACTTCGCCACCTCGCTGCGCGTCAGCGAACGCCGGGGCGGCCAGCTCAAGGCCTTCGACCTCATCCTGTCGGTGCCGCTGGCGAAGATGGTCAGCTGGTTCATCCAGCACTTCCCGACCTCGGCCCAGTGGTACCTCGGCGAGATCATGGGCGAGGCAGACAAGCAGCTCGGCATCCCTGCCCAGGTGACGGGCGAAGCGCTGCGGAGGTCCGCGACCACGAACGGGGAACTCGACGGGCAGGCCGCGAAGGAGTTCTTCTCCCGCCTCGTCCCGCGCGAGCCGGAGGACTGAGGTCCTCACGATCGCGAGAGGGGCCAAGCCAATCCCAGTGGCTTGGCGCCTCTCGTTTACAACTCAACGGCGGACAGGGGAGCCCCACCCGAGAGCGCGGGGCAGCCCATCGCCACGTTGACCGATACGCCCCGGTCTCGACCGCTTCAGCCAGCCGTGCCGGTGCGTAGTGCCTGGCGTATGCGGGGGTCGGCGGTGCGGTCGTCGGCTATGTGGCTGAAGTGCTGGGCGGAGTCCGGGTGGTCGCGCAGGACAGCGGCGATGACGGATGCGGCCTCATTGGTCAGAGTTCGCAGCCAGGGGGTGATCTTGCCCTGGGCGTTCCACTGGTTCCAGGCGCCGTCCCAGGTGCACATGGTGTGGGCAGCCTCCTCCAGCAGGTCCCAGTCAGACTGGCTGGCGGCGCAGGCGCAGATGCCCTGCAGCCAGATCACGACCGCTGCGGCGTCGCCGAACTGCACGATGTGCGTGTCGTCTCCATTGACGTGCTTTGCCAGGGCGCGCAGGAGGCTGTGAGCCTGGGAGGGTTCTCGTGCGAGGGCCGGTCCGGCCTGCTTGGTGTCGAGGCGGGCGAGCACGCCGACGTGCAGTTCGTAGTCCTCCGGGTGGTCGCCGACCAGGGTCAGCAGAGTGTCTGCGGCCGCAGAGTCGCCGGTGCCGGCGGCTTCGAGTAGCGTCTGGGCCCTCTGGAGGGGGTCTTCGGGGATGGCCGCGTGTTCGCGGTCGATCAGGGCGAGCAGATCACCGACGGTCTGGGGGCGGCGTTCCGGATCCTGCTGGGTGGCGGCACGGACGATGGGGCGCCACGGGCCGGGAGGGGCCTGCAGAGGCAGGTTGGTCTCCGGCATCTTGCCGGTGAGTGCCCAGGCGATGACTCTGCCGATGCTGTAGATGTCGCTGGACGCCGTAGCCTCGTGGGGCGCCCTGAACAGTTCCGGGGCCGCGAAGCCCTCCGTGCCGAGGAAGTGACCGGTGCGCCCCACCTTGGTGGTCTGGCCGCGCGGCCGGCGGACGATGCCCCAGTCGGCGAGGGTCCAGCGGCCGTCGAAATAGAGGATGTTCGACGGTTTGATGTCGCGGTGCAGCCAGTCGTGCTCGTGCGCGGTGGCCAGCACCGATGCTAGAGCGTCGACCAGAGCGCGCAGCTCGGCCGGGTCCCGCAGCAGCTCTTGGCGTTGGGCAGCGGTCGCGTCCGCCCAGGGCATCACGAACCACGTGTGGTCGGCGCCGAAGTCAAGAATCGGCATGGCGTGGGGATGATCGTTCAGCAGCTGGCCGATCTCGATCTCCCGCCGCATGCGGGCCACTTGCCGTTCGGCCGGGTACTTGCTGTGCAGCTTCTTCAACGCCACGGTCGTGCCGAGGGTCTTGTGGGTCGCCTCGAATACGTCCGCCTGACCCCCGTCCAGGACCGGTTGGCGCGGGCAGGCGTAGTCCTTGCGCTCGCCGCGGGCGGCGCGACGGACCGCGGCGTAGTCGTCTCCGCCGAGCGGTACGGACGGTACGGGCGTGGCGGCGGCCGGGGGAGCGGTATGGCGGCTGGCCGGGATCCGGCGGGCCTCGTAGACCGGGTAGCCGCTGACCGTGCGGGCCTCGGCGAGCTCGTAGCCGTCGGCGGCCAGATGGCCGTTGACCAGTGCCAGCAGCCGCTGGACCTCGCCGGAGTCCGTCCGCACGGCGGGGTGGATCATCTCCGCCAGGAAGCGGAGCAGGACCTCGTCGGAGCCGTCGGAGAGTCCGAAGCGGTCGTCTCCGAAGACCCAGTCGTCGTCCCAGTCCTCAGGGTTGTTGTAGCGGTGCTGGACGATGTCGCCCTCGGCCGTGGTGAACCGCGGGTCATGGCTTTTCAGGCGGTCCAGGTCGTACAGCCTGCGCAGGAAGGTGACCTCGTCCAGGCTGCCCGACCAGCTTGCCCCGGTGCGGCGCAGCGCGTCGAACAGACGCCGCCGGGTGACCTCGGTGATGGCCGCCGACGAACCTGTGGGTATGCCGGCGCCCCGGAAGCGGCCCGCGACGGTCTCGGCGGAAACGGTCCGGAGCAGGGAGGTGACCGTCACGTTCTCGGTGCGGGCACGGGAGAAAAGGTCCAGATCGAAGGAGACGTCGTTGAGAGCCCGCAGAACGGTGCGCTGCAGATCGGCACCCAGCTCGCGCAGCCGCTCGTAGTAGGTGTCCCTCAGTCCGAGCGAGAAGAAGGCTCCGTCCAGCGTCTCGAAGCCGTCCGGCAGCGGCGTCGTGGCCGGCGCCACCATGCCGAACCTGCCGATCTTGACCCCGCCGATCTCCCTGATCTCGCCGCCTGGATCGACATAGAGCAACTGGAAGGTCGTCTTGAAGCTGTAGTCATCCCAGTTGTCACGAACCAGGAAGGCCTGCCCCGGCAGGGGAGAGACGGGCCACCTGCGGACAGGCAGGACAGCGAACTGCACGATTCCTCCGGAAGGCACCTCGGCCTGCGGCCGGGCACGTGAGAACAGACGACGCAACCGCCCTAGCAGAAGCGGTGCTGACCGTCTTCTGCCGTCGGTGGCTGACCGGCTACTGACCGGGGTGGACGGCCTGGACGCCGGTGCTGGCGTAGGCCTTGGGGGTCAGGGTGAGAAGAAACCGCCCGGCGGGGTGGGCGGCGGATGGGCGGGCGGCGTGGATGGCGTGGACAGCGGCCCAGGAGTGCCCGAAGCGCAGCAACTCGGTGGCGGTGACCGCTGCGTCAGTGTCGAACGCCTCGATCCGGATGAACCGCAGCCCTTTGATGTAGCCCAGCAGTCCGGGCCGCTCGGCGTCACCGGCCGTCAGCGACAGCACCGGCGCATACAGATCACCGAGCCCGCCGGAGGCCTGCACGTAGAACGCGGCGACCGCCTCGTTGAACGGATCCTTCGGGTCGTACAGAGCAGCGGCGGTCGTGTGGTCCAGGACGACCGAGATCGCCGCCACTACGCGGCCGTCTGCGAGCCGTGGTGCGCCCCGCCCAGGCGCTCCAGCAGCGCCCGGGCCTTCGCCTCGGCCTCTGGGCTGGGCGCGCTGCCGAGGGCGGAAGCGAGCTCGGCACGGGCCAGCTCGGCACGCTCGGCGTATTCAGCCTGAGTCGGAGTGCCCTGCGCAAGGTCCTCCACCAGGCTGCGAATGGTGGTGCCGTGCTCGGCCGCCAGCTGCGCCAGCCTGTCCCGCGCCGCCGCGCTCACCTTGATGCTCGTCTCGTCTGCTGCCATATTCCTCACTCTACCGCGCCCCTCTACTGCCGGTAGAGGAAACGTGACTATGCGGCAGCCCGCCCACGTCCGGAAGATCACTTGGGTGCCGGGCTCGACATGTCCTATGTCCCGGAAGCCGGGCCACCGCCCTCAGGTGGCGTTGGCCCGGCCGGGTACGTCCGGCCAGCCAGTACACGTCCGGATCACCGGTAGCCGTCACTGGCCGAGGGTCAGACAATGATCACGGAAGCGGGCGATCACCTCCAGGAGCCCGGTCGCGCTGTTCCTGCGAATTCGTGCCCTGGTCTCGCTGCCGCCGTCGGCGTTTGCGCAGTTCAGCCCGACGCTCGCGCTGTTTGGCCCGGCGCTCGCGGTAGCGGAAATAGGCGAGCAGCAGGTCCAGCTTGTGCTCGGACTTATCAGGCACCACGATCTTGGCCAGACCGAGAACGAGCGACACCACGAGCGTGGCGCACACGGTCCACACCACGGCTTGCCAGGGAGCGTTGGCCATCGTCAGAGCCGTGACGACCACACTGCCGCTGACCACGCTCACAGCCGCCGGCCGGACCCCTCCAAAGCGGGACTGCTGGACCGGCGCGCTCACCAAACTCGCCTCTCTGCATTGGTCCCGTGCGCCGTGGACTGGCGCTCCTGGGACACCGCGCCCCGGCGGTGTCCCGTCAACAGGGCGGCCGAGTCCACCGATTCCGACGACAGCCCACAGAAGCGGCCGGACGTGCGGCCACCGGCCACCGCGCCCACCAGCCGCAGGAAGCCGGCGCTCACTCCTCGCCCTCCTCGTCCTCGTCGAGGAGGAAGGAGGCCCGGGACGGCCCGAAACGCAGCAGGATCTCCTCGGCCTGCCTCAGCTGCGCGCGCAGCTCGTCGACTGTGTCGACGTGGCCGAACACCTCCGGGCCGCGGCTCTTGTACATGCGGGCGAGCGATCGCGCGGCCTCGAACGCGGAGCTGACACCGCTCGCGAGCAGTCGGCGCTGGCGCACGTCCTCCGCTTCAGAGTCCAGCGGCCCGCGGCTGTTCTTGGCAATGGTGGCCATGGCCCTGACCGGGTCGGCGGCGTAGACGAGGTCCCACTCGTAGTCGATGATGACCTGCTCACGGGTCTTGTCGAGCACGGGCTCGCCGTCCCGAACGAGCTGCCCGTCGACCTCGCGGTCCTGGGTGTGGAACTGCTTGGGCCAGACAGCCGGGTCGGCGGCGACGTGGGCGCGGGCGATGGAGTGCAGCATCCGCAGCCCTCCGGCGGTCTTCGCCAGCACATCCAGCAGGTTCACGGGCGTGCTCCGGAAGGGCGCCGTACGGCTGTTGCGGTCGGTGGCCTCCTTGGAGCCGCGGTCCCGGGTGATGTAGCCGTCGAGGATCGTGGCGGTCCCGCCGAGCACGGTCAGCTCCGCCACCGCGCCCGGCTCGCCGGCCAGGGCGCGGTCGAGGACGTCGTCGAGGACCTCGGACGCGTCGCTGCCCTTGGTCAGAGTCCACGGCTGCTTCCACACCCGGTCGGTGATCGTGCCGCCGTTGCCGTAGGCCCGCAGCGCCTGCTCGATGCCTTCCTGGCTGCGATAGGCAGACAGCGCCATCGGCGCCAACCGCTCGCTGATGCGCTGCCGATCGGCCCTGGCCATCCCGAATTCCTGCTTGACCAGCCGGTTCATGGCGTACGCGCCCGGCCCGGCCAGCAGCACGTGCTGATGGACCGCCGTCGACCACAGCCGGTGCGCGGGGACCCCGAGCAGATCGTGCATCTCCTGCGCTCCGACGGTGCCCGACAGCACGCGGTACACGTCCGAGCTGATCAGCCCCTCGCGCAGGGCGTGCCGGTAGACCCGCTGCATGCCCTGCGTGTTCTGCGCTCCACGGGTCCAGGGGGTGACGTGAACGTGCAGGCTGGCCAGCAGGTCGTCACGGGCCGCCACCAGGTCCGCCAGCGGCCCGCCGTCGTCCGCGCGCGCGCCGACGACGACGACGGCGGGGAACGCGAGAGTGTGGCCCTCCCGCCGCGTCGCCTCCGTCATCGTGGCCGCGGCCAGGTTCTTGCGGGTCCGCATCGTCAGCTCAACCGTCCGTCGACGGGCCTGCCCCTGCTCCGTCCGGCTGCGTGCCCCAGGGTGGTCCAACGATCCGATGACGGAGGCGATGCAGGCCGAGACCGCAGCGTCGATGTCGCCGCCGGTCCGCGCCAGCCACATGCTCATCAGCCGGCTGTTGCCGTCGCCCGTGACCAGGAAGGTGTCCTCGCTGCCGTCGTCATACACCACGCGCACCACGAACAGCGTCAGCGGCTCCTTCACCCCCTGCTGGAGCACGCTCTGGGTGTAGTCATTCTCGCCCTTCTGGGCGTAGAACGTCTGGTGCATGCTCTCGGCGACCGCCTGGGCCAGCGCCTTGCGGTCCCGCATGCGGACGGTGAAGACCGCGCGCGGCTCCCCGCTCGTCGCATCGGTGAGCGTCTCGTACACCGTGGCCAGAAACGGGGAGGGGACCACGTCCATGGCCGTGTGCAACTGGCCCGCCCACCTCTGGTTGATGATGTCCGGAAGCACATCCAGGTCGAGGTAGCGGGGGTGCGGCGCGGTCGCATACAGCGTGCCCCCGACGACCGGCTTGGCCGTCAGCAGACCGAACGGCTCAGCAGCCACAAGCGCCTGCAGCCGCAGCGGGTCCACCGCGCCCGAGGTGACGACGTTCGCCGCCGCCTCGTCCAGCGAAACGTCCGGGTTCTTGAGCAGCGCGCTGCGTACCCGGCGGAGCCTGGCCACCGGCTGCGGATCCTCAACCGCTTCGGGGCGGTGCAGCAGAGGCGGCAGCCCATCGTCGTGATCGAGCCCGTCCAGACCCGCGAAACTGTCCAACGAAGTCATAGTCCTGCCCTTCCTGGTGTCGCGCGCAGCAGGAGGGCATAAGCCTCTGCTTCCACTGCGCGTCGCCCCCAGGGGGCGGCGTGCACCGTCACGCTCCATCAACGGCTCCCACGCCGTGACATCCCGTGCCGACCGGCGTTCCACGGCAGCCAGGCGAGCTGCTGGTCAGATCGGTCCGATAAGACCGAACGTTCCCCACCGACGGATGCTCGGCCTGCGAGAACCGAACGCTCACGTCGCTGAGTGCCAGCCACTCTTCATGCCAGGGTCGAGCCCTGAACACGCCAGTACCGTCTAGCCAGAGCGGGTGCGCCGCTGGCAACCAATGCCAGCGGCCCACGATCCTACGCCCAACTCCCCACCGCCCAGGGCGAAACGGAGACCCGCGCCCCAGTAATCGAACTACGCCGATCGACCGACGCGGGATGCCCGATCTGAGCGCAGGCCGTTCACAACGGTGCTCCCGACGGCAGCCGCCTCACCTCGTCCAGCGACTCCCGGGCGGCCATGCCCGCAGCGCACCGTCACACTGAGGGCACCTTCGGCCGACGGTGGATCAGCTCCATGCCGAGGACGAGGAGAAGCTGGCGTCCGGCCTGGTCGAACTGCTCCTGGAGAGAGGGCTGACGAAAGAGGTCGGTCAGCTTCCCGGCTTCGGCGGCGAGGCCACTGCGCACGGCAAGGTAGTCGGCCGTGGAAGCTCGGTAGACGGCCCTGTGAGGTTCGGCCGTGATGTCGCTGGGATGTTCGGCTTTGTATGTCACTGACGTGTAGGTGTATTCGTGCTGCTCAAGGGCAGTTGGATCAGTCGATCATGGTGACAGCTCCCCGAACATTGCAGTGACGTGAAGCCGTATCGGCCGGTGTCGTGTTCGCCGTGTCTCCTTTGTCTTCCTGGTCTTCACGGAGCCGTCTGGGCGTGCGGCGTGTGTCCGGCGGTTCCTGGCAGGTGCCGCGGAGCGTGGCTGGTCCGGATTCCCGCAGCAGTCCCGAGGGCTCGTTAGCACGCGCGTCCATCGAACTGGCGGGAACGTTCTGCTGTCACCCGTCCGAGTGGGCGGCTGGGCGGGAAGCCTATGTGCGGCTCGTAGCCTCGCATCAGACGCATCCGTCACACACATGCGTCTGGCTGAACTGACCTGTACGCAAACGCTGTTCGTTGTTGGAGGCTGTACGTGATCACCGTGCCGTTATCCGCCCGCCCGCTTCGCGGGTGCCGGCACCGGTGACGAGACTGGATGACGCCTCGGAGACTGCGGAGGCGGGCTTGGGGCGGCATCGGGACGAGTTGCGGCCCGCTGCTGTGGCCCGGCTGCTGCGGTTGCGTGGGGCGGGGGAGTTGACCACCGCGCATGTGAGGCTGGTCGCCGAGTCAGTGGACGTCAGCGTGCGGCAGGTGTGGCGCTGGCTGGCGCAGGCCGAGGAGACCGGCAGCACGGAGAAGCCCGAACGCAGGCGGTTCCGCATCACCGATGAGATCATCGAAGTCCTCGCCGACAACCAGGGCAACGTTAAACGCGCTCACGAGCACCTGGTGCGCGCCGCCAAGGCGGCGGGGGAGAAGCCGGTCGGTCTGACCACGCTGCACGACGCCATCGCCCGTGACCTCGACCCCGGTTTCATGGCGGGCCTGCGGGAGGGCATTCCGGCCGCCCGCGGCTTCGACCCCGCCTTCCAACGACCGGCGGTAGCCCGGAACCAGGTGTGGGAGGGGGACCACAAGCAGGCCCCGCTCGTCGTGATGATGCCCGACAAGAAGCTGTCGAAGGTATGGGTGACGTGGTTCGAGGACCGCGGTACGGGCTATGTGATGGGCTGGGCGGTCACCGCCGGCTCCGCGCACCGCGGGTCGGTTCTGGCGGCCGTGCGGGCGTCCGTGCTGCGGGAGGATCCTTACGGGCCGGCCGGGGGACTGCCTCAGCTCGTACGGGTCGACGGCGGTGCCGACTTCCTGTCCAAGACCGTCCGGCGAGCTTTCGGCCTACTCGGCGTCCCGGTGCACCGGGTGCGCAGCGCCCGCCACAAAGGCGGGATCGAGCGGCTGAACCGCACCAGCATGACCCGCTTCTTCGCCGACCTGCCCCGCTACACCAAGGCGCCCCTGCTCGATCACCGCCGACGCCTCGGCGACGAGGACCCGCCGCTGACCTTCGAGGCATTCGTGGAGCGCCTGGGGGAGTGGGTGCACGAGCACAACACCAAGCACGTGGTGAAGCGCACCAGGTTGACGCCGCTTGAGGCGTGGCTGTCCGACCCCACCGAAATCCGGCCCGAGCCCACCCCGGCCGAGCTGCGTGCGTTCATGCTGGAGAGCGATCACCGGCCCCGGAAGATCACCAGTCACGGGGTGGAGTTCGCGGGCCGCTGTTACATGCCGGAGAACGGTGTCGGCTGGCTCGGGGTTGAGGTGCGGGTGCGGTGGATGCCGCACCACAGCCATGAGATCGACCTGTACACCTTCCGCGGGGAGCGCTACCTGGGCCGGGCGTTCCTCAGCGACGAGGCCACCGAGGAACTGCGCGCCAAGGTCCTTGCCGACCGCCAGGAGCACAGCGCTGACCTGCGCCGGGCCCTTAAGCGCTCCGGTGAGCGCAGACGCGACCGATATCTGCCGGCTACCGAACCCCAACTGCCCGCCTCGGCAACCCGCATGACCAAAGAAGAGGCGCTCGCCGAACTCGCGGGCACCAGCCAACGAGCGCCTGCCGCGCCTCGCCGGCGCGAAGAGCCGTACCAGCCGCTGACCCCCATCCCGGTCGGCTGGGTACGCCCCGGCCAGGCCACCGCCCCCGCCCATCCGTCTTCGGAGGACGCATGACCACCACCACCGCCACTACTGCCGCGCCGCAGCAGCCGCCCGAGTCGGCGGTGCCCCGCCGCCCGGATTTGCGCCCGCAGTTCTTCCTCGACATTCCGCAGTCGGAACTGGTCGCCACCGACACGCTGCTGCAGATCAAGGACACCGTCATCGACACCGTCGAATCACGGGCGATGTCAGTGATCTACGGCGACGCCGGGCTCGGCAAGAGCTTCAGCACCCGCGCCACGATCCAGGAGATGAATCCGGACCTGATCCTCCCGCTGGACTTCGCCCGCTCCCGCCCGGGGCCGAAGGATCTGCGCGAGGAGCTGTTCCACCAGATGAACCTCGGCTGCAAGATGCCGGGCACCCCGACCGCGTTCGACAAGCTGCTGCGTGAGACGCTGCCCCGGCGCCCGTATGTGATCGTGTGCGATGAGGCCCAGCAGTACCGGCGGGAGAACTTCGAGTTCCTGCGCAAGCTGTGGGACACCTGCGACCCGAAGCCGGCCATCGTGTTCGTCGGTGGCCGGGAGGCCTACGAAACCCTGGAGAGCGACCCGGCGCTGGCCTCGCGGATCTACATCCGCCTGGAGATCCTGGCGATGACCGAGGACGAGGTACTCAAGGCCGTACCGGACTCGCACCCGGTGTGGCGAGGCGTGGATGAGGCACTGCTGAAGCGGGTCGACGACCAGTACGCGCTCGGCTCTTTCCGTAAGTGGGTAAGGGTGACCAAGCACGTGCTCAAGGGGATGGAGTACTTCAAGGCCGACAAGGTCGACGACCGGGTCGTGGGCTGGGCCCTGAAGCGATGCTGACCACCCCGCCCCCGTCGCCGGCCATCCGGGGCGCGGCCGCCCGGGCCGAGCCCTTCGCCGTCATGGAAGACGCCGCCCCACCCAGCCTGCACTACCTCCAGACCCCGGGGCTACGCACCCTGCTAACCCCAGGCATGCTCGCCGTCAGCGATGCGCTCGCCGACGCCTACGCCAAGGGCCGGTTCGTGTGTGTGCTGGGCGAGGCCGGGGTCGGCAAGACCTTCGCTGTCCACACCGCCGCCCGCCGCCTCGGTGAGCTGCTGCCGCTGGACTTCCGGGCCCAGCCGGCGCCGGCGGACCTGCGCGCCGCCCTCCACAAGGCACTGAAGCTCCGCGGTGAGGCGCCTGCCGACCCCGGGGCCGCCGACACGCTGATCCGCCGCGCCCTGGCCCAGGGGCCGCGGATCGTCGTGGTCGAGGACGCCCACCGGCTGTCGGCGTCCTGCTTCGAGTACTTGCGTTTCCTCCACGACGACCTCCTCCAAGGGCTGTGCGTGGTCCTGATCGCCGCGACGCGCGGCGAACGCTCCTTGCGCGCCCAGCGGATGCTCGCCACCCGCACCGCCGGCTGGCCCTACATCTGGCCGCTCAGCCGCGACCAGGTCCCGAAGGCGGTTCCCGCTTTGCACCCCGTGTGGCAGAGCGTCCCGCCCGACGACCTCAAGGCGCTGGACGCCCGTATCGCCGACGGCGCTCTGCGCCGCTGGGCCGTGCTCACCCACCACACCCAGCGGGCTCTGGCCGCCACCAAAGCGAGCACGCCCGATCGGGACCTGCTGCAGGCCGTGGCCGACCGGGTCGAAGGCGGACGCCGCCCATGACCGCACCCACACTTCCTCACGCCCCCGGCCCTGCCCCACAGGCCGCTACACCGCCGGCGGCCCCGGCGGCGCGGCCCGTGAGGCTGCTGCTGGACGGCGACGACGACCACGCGGTACACCGAGCCGCCTACCAGTGGGCCGATCCCGCCCGCGGCCGGATCACCGTCGACCCCACCCCGCACACCACCAGCCCGGCCTACCTCGCGCTGGACGTACTGCGCGCCATGGGCCGCGACGGGTTCTTGCGCCCCGAGGCCGAGCGGATGTCCACCGACCCGGCCTGGCGGGCGGTGACCTGCTGGACCCTGGCCACCGGCGTTGACGAGGTCATCGTGCTGCGCGCCCACCGCCTCACCACCGAGCGGCTGCGCCGCCTGGCCGTGTGGCGCGCGGACACCTGCATCCGCCTGACCCTCCTGGCCCACACCCCGGAGCTGGCCGACTTCCAGCGCCTGCTCGAACACCTCACAGCCGCCGGGCTGGTGGAGGTGGCGACCGTACGCGGCACGGCCGCAGTTCTCGAGGCGATCGGCCCGGCCGCCGCCGACCGCAGGTACGGCCCACCACCGCGTGATCACGCTCACCCGCTGCCCACGGTGCCGCGCAGCTCGGTGGCCGCGTTCCGCGCGGACTGCTGGCGCCTTCAGAACGCCACCGACTTCGCCCACACCGACGGCCAGTACCGCGCCGGCTACGCCGCCGCCCGCACCTGGCTGGCCCGCCTGCCAGCCCAGCCACCCCAGCTGGAGGCAACCGACCCCGCCGCCGGCCCGGCCGGGCCCACCCCCTTCAGCCTGCAAGAGACCGAGGCTCTGCGGCTGTTCCTGGCCCGCCTGACCGTCTCAAGCCCCAGCGTCCAGCACACCGTGGCCCGCGTGCGAGGCGCCCAGGCCGGCCTTCTTACCCGCTCGGTGCTGCTCAACGTGCCCGACGACCTCGCCAGCCGCGCGGGCCCCGGCATCACCACCGTGCCCCTCACCCCGCGCGTCGTGCACACGATCACCGTGCGCCTGCCCAACCCGCTGCGCGCCGCCGCTATCGCGGCCCTGCTGTTCACCGGCACCGACAAGTCGCTGCTGTCGATGACCCAGACAGCGAGCGTCGGCGATGCCGGCACCACCGTGGCCATCGACCGCGACACGCGGATCAACATCGGCGAACCTCCCGGGCCCCGGCACCTGTACGCGATCCCGCCCCGCGCCCGCCCCCTGCTGCACGCTGCCGTCGAATTCCGCCGCCGCACCCCGCGCACCGCTGATAACCACGGCCTGTTCGCGAACTGCTTCGGCACCACGCCACGCTTCGAAGCCCTCATCGCCGACGCCGGTCTCCCGATCCCCGCCCTGGCCAACCCCCATTCCGGGGACGACTGGCACACCGCCGCCCGCTGCTGGCACCTGCACACCACCACCTCGCCCGCCCCCGACGTCCTGCCGCGCCTTGGGGAGTTACGCCCGTGACCGACCAACTTCCGCCGCCTGGCGGCACGTCCTCGGTCGCGTTCGACCTGAAGTTCTGGCGGACACGCGCCGCGGAGTGCCGGCTCACCGACGAGGACCTGACCGCGCTGACCGGCATCCCCACCGCCGACTGGGACAGCCACCTCACCCCGCACACCCTCCCCGCCGCGGCCCTGTTCATCCTCGCCCGCGCCCTGAACACTTCCGCGGAATCCCTCCTGCGCCAGCCCGCACCGAACCGCCGTCCCGCCCCGAGGGCGGCCGACCACGCCACCGTGCTGCACGCCGCCCTGCTCGAAGCCGACCGCATCCACCCCGACGACCTGGCCGCCGCCCTGGAATGGACCCCGCACCGCCTGGGGCGCGCCGCCACCGCCCTGGCCGCACACCTCGAGCAGCCCAGCAGCCCCCACCGGCTCGTCCACACCGACACCACCATCCACCTGACCTGCGTGCCCGACCTGCTTGAACCCAAGCAGCGGCAGAACCTGCTGGGCTGCGGCCACACCGCCGCCTCCCTCGCCCCCGGCGAGGCCGCCGCACTGACCCGCCTGCTGCACCACACCGCCCGCGGCCTTGCCCCCGACCTGCCCGCCGACAAGATCCCGCGTCTGGCCAACCGGCGTCTGCTCGCCCTCTCCGGCGAACAGCCGGCTGCCCACCCGGACGTGTTGTTCGCCCTCGGTCTGGCCGCCCGCCCCCTCACGGACGCAGAGGCCGCCGCAGACGGCTGCGCGTCGGTGCCCGCCGCTGACCCGACACCACCATCCAGGCCGCGATGATGCCGATGCCTCGTACGACCACCGTGCCCGCCACCACCACCGGAGCGTGGAAGCCCACATGGTCACCCGGCCACACCCGCCCCGGCCTGTCCCCGCTCACCGTGGTGCACGACCCGAACGACGATTACGCCTTCATGGTCGCCGCGCTGGCCGCCCACACCCCCGCGCGGGGCCGCATCGCCGTCCACCCCACCCCGGTGGCGAGCGTTCCCGCCTCCCTGGCCCACGACCTGCTGCGCAGCATAGGCAAACATCTCCCGGTAACCGGGAGTGAGAACGAGGCATACTGGGTGGGCAACACCGAGACCGCCTGGCGCGCGGTCGCCGCCTGGATATCCGCGCTGCGCATCGGTCATGTCGTCGTCACCCGGGCCCATCGCATTAGCTCCCGGCACTTCGAGTACCTCTTCGCCCTGCGGGAGCTCACCAAAATCCGGCTGACCCTGCTGTGCCACGGTCCGTTGCCGCCCGCCCTGGCCACCGCGCTCGCCGCCCTCCCGCATGAAGCGGTGCACACCCTGGTCGCGGCCCGCCGCGCCGTGGCCGCTCCCGCGCCTGCTCCACCGCCGGTCGCCGGCCGGTTCGCGTGGTGGGAGGCAAACGGGCAGTTCCCGCCCGACGAGGGCGAGCCGTGCTTCCTGCTGCCGACGCGGCGCGCGCCCGGCCGCAGCCGCATCGAGGCAGCGGCCCGCCGCCTGGGCCGCGCGGTGCTCCCGCTGCCCGCCGCCGGCCGCTTCCCGCCCGAGCCCGATGAGCCGACCGCGCTCCTCGCGCACCGACTGCACGCGCGCATCGCCCATCCCGTCCACGCTGCGGCGCTGGCGGTGCGGGTTTTCGCCGCCCAGACGGACCTCCCGGCCCGTACGGGCCGCGGCCGGGAGATGCGGACACCGTCCTGGGCAGTGGACTTGCTCGAGGCAGCCTGCCACTTCGGGCAGCTGGAGGGGCGTGCGGATAACACTTCCACGCCCCACCTCAGGTCCTGGGACCACGCGGCTGTGACCGAAGCAGCCCACGCCTGCGGCCTGTACGAGCACCAGGCGCCGGGCCCGAAGCGGCACTTGGCCGCGCCCACCTCGCGTTCCGGGGGTCAGCCCCGTGCGTCCTGACGCGGGCGGCACACCAGCACCCGGCCGGGCAGCATGAGGCGTGCAGGAATCCAACCAACCGCGGGAAAACAGGAGTAGATGATGGCCGAGCCAGGGACAGAACTGTTCGAAGCGATCCGCCGTGACCACCAGGCCGGCGAGAGGCTGCCGAGGTCCCTGGCCGCCCGGCACGGTGTGTCCCGCCAGACGGTCATGGAGGCGATCTCGACCGTGCTGCCGCAGCCGCATTCCCTCCCGGCCGACGAGGAGCAGCTGGGCGAGGGCCGTCAGCTTCTGGGCGTGCTACTGGCCGAAGACCAGGCCAAGGCGCCTGCCGAACGCCGCTCGGCCTTCGAGCTGTATGAGGAGCTGAGCCTTCGCACCAGCAGGCTCCCCCTGTCCTACCGGTGGGTGTGGGAGTACATCACCCATCGCCGCTCCCAGGGCGCTTCCGACACCTCACCGGAACCACACGAGCGGGCCTGGGCGGGCAATGTCCCCTCCGACATGCCGAGCTTCGTCACCTACCTGATCACCAGTGCGGTGCGCGACCTGGCGGAGCTGAAGATCGAAGGGACGCTGCCGGCCACCGACGGTGTCGAGCTCGGCATGGTCTCCCTCAGCAGCGCCAGGGACCGGATCGACCAGGCTCTGCACGAGTTCGCGCTGGTCGGACTCAGGGCCGGCCTGTCCTACGCCCAGATGAGCGCCTTCACTGGCATCCCCGAAGACGACCTGGCAAAGCAGGTCGGGGACTACCACCGCCGCATGACGATCTGAGTCTCACCCCTCTCCGCCCGGTCGCCGGCCGCGACGAGCGGGCTGGAGACCGACGGGTATCGGGGCTCGCGGTGGTCGCATTCCGGCGACGGCGGTGAAAGCGTTACGGCCCTGCTGGGCGGTCGAAGGCCAGCCCCGCTGGACCGTCGTAGGTGCGGATGACCAGATGGCGGCCAGGGTGGGCGTCTTCCACATGCCGGCAGTGGGCCATCACTGCTCCCAGCGCACCACCACGGCCCGTGCCGAATCCCACTCTTGCAGGGTAGCGCTCCGCTGTCGGCGTCGTGGATCCGGTAGTGGATGTCCTCGTTCGCGCTCGTGGCGTCTGCCAGCGGTTCGCCGTTCCAAGTATCGATCACTGCTGGTTCCGTTCGTCGAGGCGGGTTGTTGTCGTCGGGCCCATAAGTTGACCGACTGGCTGCCGGTCAGTGCTGGAGGGTGAGGAAGACTCGTGCGCGTTCGTCGAGCTCGGCCGCGACCCGTACGCCGCGTCCCGGTAGGGGCGGAGGCTGGAGCGCAGGGAGCTGCGGACCGCCCGGCTGGCCGGGCGCGAGAGTGGCCTCGTCCTCGACCACGGCCCTGGCATGCGGCCGTCCCCAGCCCCCGGTGTCACTCCCGGTGCTGCGTCAGAGCCTCTCAGCCGACCAGGTCGGCCAGGGTGCGGCCGACGGTGGTGTTCGTCAGGGCGCCCAGGGCCGAGGGCGGGTTGTAGCCGGTGGCGCTCAGCCGTCCGACGGCGATGCCGGGATGCTCCCTGACCAGACGCACGACCTGGTCGTTGGTCTGGGCGACGATGATCGGTAGATCGCCGCCTTCGGTGAGCTCCTGAGCGGAGCGGACCACCAGGGTGGTCTTGCCGGCGCCCGGCGGGGAGTCGACGACCACGGCCCTGTGACGCCCGTCGGCCATGTTCGCAAGGATTGCCTCGGCGGCAGCGGCCGTTGCAGGGTCGGGCATGGCCGGTTCGGGGGTTGGGCTGGTGTCAGTCCTCATTGCCCACTCCTCTGCTGCGGCGTCCTCGGGTACGGCGGCATTGTGGACGTTGAGGTTGTCCCAAGGGCGAGGGCGTGGAAGTCGACGTTGGACGGTCCGCGTGTTGGGCTGCCCCCGGTTCTCCTTGCCGGTCCGGGGCAGGTCGGATGTTGCTGGCACCGGTGGGGGAGTCAGGTGGTGCTGAATTCCGCTACCGCCGCCGTGGCTCGCTGGTCTGCCTCTGCTTGCAGGGTCTCCCAGTCGGCGGCCGCCTGGCGTGTACCTACCGCCAGGATCGCGGCGCGTACGGCGGTGCGGACATCGCCGGGGCCCACCCGCAACCCGGCTTCCCTGAGACCCTGAATCTCCGACAGCGCCTGCGCGGCGGCCTCATCGAGGTCGAGGGCCGCCCTGGTAGAGGCGCCCGCAGCGTCCCGGCACACCACTATGACGTCGATGCGGTTTGGCTCCGCCGCTGCGGTCTTGGAGAGACTGGTCGCCACTTCGGCGATCAGGGCGCGGGTGGTGGTGACGGTGAAGCCCGCCTCCGACAGCGACCGCATCAGAGCGCACCAGCCCGTGGTCTGCGACTGGTGGAAGCTGAACAGGAGGCAGCCGCCGGGTTTGAGGACGCGGCGGCACTCACGCCAGACGCGGGCTGCGGTGGCTTGGAATCCATCAGGGGCGGCGTTCTGTACTTCCTGGACGGCACGGGTGCTGGGTACGTCCGGGTAGTCCTGGTAGGGGCGCATGGCGCTGAGCCATGCGTGGAAGAAGTCAGCCAGTTCCGAGTAGTGGACGTTGTCGACGTAGGGGGGGTCGGTGACGATGAGGTCCACGCTGTCGTCGGGAAGATCTGTCTGCGAGGCATCGCCGGTGGTGATGTAGGCCGTTGCGGGATCCAGTACGAACTGTTGCCACGTCGTGCTCAGGGGGCGGGCGACGGGCTGCGAGGACTGGTCGACGGAGAGGATCCGGTCGGCCTCAGCCTTGAAGTCCAGCGGACTGTTCTTGTACTGGGCCGCTTTGTGCAGCCGGGTGAGCACCCCGGAGAACCCGGCTGATCCCCCCTGGGCGCCCCAGGGGTCTCCTTCGACGCTGCACCGCTCCGGTCGCAGTACGTGGTTATGGAAGATCGAGCGGACTGGGCCGGTGCCCTCCCCCTTATAGGAGCAGAAGAGGTTGTGGTGTTCGACGGTTCTGCCGAACGATGCGATGAGCGCCTCGCGTTCCGCGGACGCCCCGGGGAGATCGCGCAGCGCCGCGCCGATCAGCCCGAGGCTGTATCGCTGGCGCTCGTTGAAGAACCGCTCCCAGGAGTCGTACCCCCAGCGGAGCGCCTGGACCGTGCTGACGCCTTCCTCCAGCGAGCCGGGGGGGCGTACGAGCTCATCGGGAGATGCGTTGGCGAGGGACTTCGCTGCTTTGTCGTACAGGTAGAGGTCGAAGTCGTCGATCGCCCTGTACTCGCGCTTGCCGTCGGCGCGTAGCACCAGCTTCGCGTACATGCGTCGTTCCGGGACTGCGCCGTTCAGCGCGGCAATGACAGGGGTGCGGTGTCCGAGGCGGCACGTCATGAACCTTCCGCGGGCGGCCCCTTGGAACGAGAAGGTCAGGCCGCAGGCGGGGCAGTGCCCCCTCTGGTCCTTGCTCAGGTCCGTGACGCAGATGCCCCGGCAGCCCGGGCATACGGCCTGTGCGCGGGGGAATCTGCGTGGGTACGCATGGCGGGCGAAGACCCGGGTGGTGAAGAGCTCCACGCCCTCGCCGCACTCCGGGCAGTGCGCGAGGGCCACCCAGAAGTAATGCAGGACCGGTTCATTGGAGACGGTACGGTGCAGATCCTGGACGGGGCGCGCGCACTTCCTGACGACCTGCCCGAAGAGGTTCGTGAGCACCTTGAGGTCCCATGGCTGCAGCGCCTGCCGCTGGGTGAGCGTCGCGACGGGGTTGATGTCGCGGCCGACGGCGGCGGCTCCGAGTTTGGCCGCCTCGACAAGGGTGGTACCCGATCCGGCGAAGGGGTCGTAGACGACGAGCCCCCGCAGCCTGTCCGAGGCGTCCGCGATGGAGTCGTCCGGCCCGGACACCGCAGCCAACAGTAAGTGGCGTGCGACGCTGCCCAGGCGCCTCGCCCACCACTTGTGCACGTAGGTCGCGGGCCGGTGCACCTCCTTGCGCCATGACTCGTGCTCGGCGATCCGGCTCCACTCCACGGGCGCCGGCCCGGCCTCGAGAAGTGAGACCGGAGGGAGGCCCGCTCCTGACTTTTCGTTCACGCGTACGCCCCCGGTGGTCCGAACCCGGATCCACCGCCCTCGGGTTGGGCAGGAGCAGGTGACGGCCTGTCAATGTGCGTTACTGTAACGGCATGTAGTGGGGGATACCAGGTGGGTGATGGCGGGCGTGACATATTTGGACTGTCTCGTCCCGCCTGACGCAGGTCCGGCTGACTTTTTCGAGCGCGTGCAGGCCCTTGGCATGACGGACCGGGGCCGCACCGTCGATCTCGGCCCGCTGGATCGTGCCACCCTGACCCTGTTGTTGCGCGCGTTGTCGAGTGATCAACGCAGCATCTACCTGGCCCTCCCGCGCGGGCGGCACGACCTGGCCGTGCTGATCGGGATCTACCTCCAGCTCATACGGCGCGGGGCAGAGCTGACCGGCGGATCACCCTGCCCGGTCCCTGTCGGGCCTGTGGTCGTCGTCGGACTGCGCACCAACGTAACCGTACGGCTGGCACAGCTCGCGATCGGCCGGCAGAACCTCTCTCGAGCCCTGCGCATGCAGAGAATTCGCGGTGACGGCCGGGTCGTCGACCTCCAGGGAAAGATCACGAGGGCCATCGACTCACCCTCGGGACTGTTCTACCTCAACACCGCACTCGGCAGGCCCTCGCTGGGCACTAGCGTCGGCACCGTCGTCATCGACCGCACCAGCATGGCCAACGACCATTCCTGGGAGCGCGCGCTTGCCTGGGCAAGCGAGCACGACGCCGCCCGTGTCGTAGCTGTGGGCGACCTTGGCACCCAGCCGGGCGGTAGCCGGGCCTGGACGCAATGGCCTTGGAGTCCCGCACTGCGCGCCGACGTGCGGCACACCCTCGGGCACCGCCCCGCATACGGCCCCCTGACCAGTAACGCCCTCCTCGCCCACCGACCGGCAGCCGCGCCGAGCGTGGCCGTATACCGCCACAAGCAGCTCGCCGAGCTCCTCCAGACGGTTGTGGCGGGTGTGGTCGCAGCACGGCGTGTGCGCGCGTCGGAGTCCTGGCCGCAGCCGGTCGCCGACGCCGTGCGTCTGCTCAACCTGCTGTGGTGCAGCTGGGGTTCGATCGGAAGGCAAGATACCTGGCAGGTACTGATGGGGCGCGGCAGCGGCGCACGGGCGCTGGCCCGGTCGGTGTCCCGAGGGACATTGGAGGGGCGGGGCGGGCCGTGGGGGCTGTTCCGCGAGACTCAATGGCCCGACCTCCGGCGCGGCGTGCTGGACCTGTATGAACTGCTGCACGACGACAACCCGCGCTGGGACCTGCTGCTTGCGCTGATCGATTGGGCACGGGCCGACCGGACAGGCACCCCCATTCTTGTCCGTACCCGCTCCCGCTCCGCCGCCGCCGCTGTCGCCGGGGAGCTGGCTGACGCACTCGGCGGTGATGCTGACTCCCTGCTGCTCGCCCCCCAGCCCGGGCCCGCCGCAGGCAGGGGAGCCGGTGCTCTGCACGTGATGCCCTATACGGAACGCCTGGCTTGGGACGCCTCGCCAAGGCTCGAGCTTCACCTCGGTGCCCCCTCGCCTTTACGCACCGGCGTGCTGTTCTCCGGTGCTGCCGATGAACACATCACCGTCGTAGAGCAGAGCGAGTACACCTGGCTGGAGCGTTCGGCCGACCGCGCGTTGAGCGGGTGGCACGAGCAGGTACGCCAGACGGCCGCAATGCTGAGACTGGGCGAGGTACCGGAGCCGACGACGCCCTCGCTGCCCGTCGCGTACGGCCCTGTCGACCTCTCCGGACCGTCCTCCGCACCAGAGGATTCGCCCCAGCCCGACAGCCGGCTCGCCCTCGACCTCTCAGCGCTCTTCGAGGACTACAACGCCCCGGCCCGAGCCATCGGCACCCCGGAGGGCCCCGGCCGCAGCGCCACGACGGCAGCGTACGGCCCGGTGTCGGCTACGGCCGTGGTCACCGAACCTGAAGGGGCGGTGCTCTGGCTGCGCAGCGACGAGCCGGTCGACGTCCTCATCGGCCAGCGCTACGCCAGGATGCCCGTGGCCGCGCTCACCCCCGGCAGCCGGCTGCTACGCGTACGCGGCGACGGTCAGTCCAGACTCCACGACCGGCTCGTCATGGTGATGCATGACAGCGCCGAGGTGACCGCCATGGACACGATGATCGGCTTCTTCCGCCAGGCCATCACTGCCGTGTACGAGCAGCGAGGGTCGTGGCCGGACGTGCTCACCGCCCTGAACAACCTCGGGAGCGAGGTCTCGTCATGGCAGGCGGTGAGTAAATGGGCCGATGGCAGCGTCATCGCCCCGGAGGATCCGCAAGACATCCACCGGGTTGCCCTGCTGGCCCGGGATACCCGCCTGACCGCAGGAGGCACGTGGCAGCGCCTGGCCCGCATGGCGGAGGAACTGCGCCGTCTGCATCGGATATTGGGCCACACCGCAGCGGCGGCGATGACCGAGGCTGCACGGGGCATGGAAGGCCCCGCGCTGCGCCAGCTGAAGACACTGTGCTCCGGGATCGACGTCTCGGAGATCCTCGAGGAATTCGACCTGGTCGTCGTCCGCCGCGTCGGCGGCCAGAAGAGCATGTCGGCGGCCGCCCTGGGCCGCGTACCAGGCCCCCGCGGCACAAGCAGCTCACCACAGGAGGCGCCGTGAACGATGCCCGCAACAACCCGTTAGCGCCGCACCCCGACAGCGCTGCCGACAACCAGCGGGAGACGGTGCTGATCGAACACCTGACGCAGGTCCTCGCCAACAGGCTCGCCGACCGCAGCGGTGCCCCACACACGCCCCCGTGGACACCACGCGACCACGTCGTCGTCGGAGTGCTGCCCGCCGTCGCGGTCCCGCCGCGGCACCTGCAAGCACCAGACGAGGCGCCGGCCGACCCGAACCGTCGGCCCGTCGAGTCCCTGCGCGGCACACAGGCGCCCCCGGTCCTGGCACTCGACTTCCGGGTGAGCACCGCCCCAGGCCGCAGGACCGCGCAACTCGCCGTCCACTGCCGATTCGCCCTGTACCTGGAGGACATCGCCAGCTACGCCGAACACATGGAGTACCTGCGCGGCGACGAAGGCTCCTCCGGTGCACAGGCCCGGCCGGGAGAGCTGCTGGGCGTCTGGCGCCGCCAGGACGTTCACGTGCCCGACCTGGTGATCGAAGTGCCGCTCGGGGAATGCGAACTCGATCCGCACGCGCTCGGCGAGGCCCAGCAGGTGCTGGACCGGGCGGTCCGCCGCGCGGTGGATGCGCACTTCACCCGCCCCGGGGCCCGTCGCCCGCTCACCGCTGGTCCGCAGGGCCGCCAGGGACGGCATAGGCGCAACGTGCTCCCTGCGGAGGCCATGGCCGACGAGGAGGCATTCCACAGCCATGTCGCGGCACTGATGGACCGCGACGCAGCCCCTTGCGCACCCCAGCTGGTGCTGTCCGCGCACGCCCAAGCCTTGGACGGCGGCGATCACCTCGTACGCGTGTCCCTGCACAACGAAAGCGACACGGCACAGAGCGACTGGCAGGACCTCTCCGTGTACGACTGCCGCTTCGCGGTCCTTCCCGGAGACGGCATCAGCATCGTGCCCCAGCGCTTCCACCTCGCCCCCCGCGACTACCGGCTGGAGGCGCTGGCGGAGGTGATCGGTCGCGGTACCGGCTGCGCAGCAGTTCCCCACGGCAGCGGTCTGCGGACCGAGACCCTGCCCGTCCATGTCCAACGCACCGTCGTGCCCCGCCAAGCCGGGGTGCGGCACCCGCGGTGGAGTGAGCTCGCCGACGAGCCGGCCCCGACCCTGGACTCCGTCGAGGTCGCGATGGCCCGCTACTCCCGTGAGTTCGCCGCCGTCTGCCGTGCCGCCCAGCAGCTGCCGCATCACAAGGCCATCGAAGCCGACCGCGCCCAGTTCGACGACGAGGCCAGGAGGTTCGGCCTTGGCCGCGAGTGCCTGGACCTGGACCCGGACCTCAAACTCGCCTTCCAGCTCGCCAACGAGGTCTTCGCCCGCGTCAACAAAAACCGCAAATACGACAGTTGGCGGCTCTTCCAGTTGGTCTACATCGTCTCTCACCTGCCGGCCCTCGCCGTGCGCGAGCACCCGCAGCGGGCGGACCTGCGCGCTGAACTCGACCACACCGACGTGCTGTGGTTCCCCGCGGGCGGAGGGAAGACCGAGGCATACCTGGGGCTGATCCTCACCGCCCTGTTCTACGACCGGCTGCGAGGCAAGCACGCAGGGGTCACCGCCTGGCTGCGCTTCCCGCTGCGCATGCTCAGCGTGCAGCAACTCGACCGCACCCTGCGCATGCTGATCGCGGCCGAGACGCTCCGCGCCGAACGCCAGATCGGAACCCCCCATGACGACCCGTTCGCGCTCGGCTACCTGGCCGGCGGGACGGGCAGCCCCAACGACCTCCACTGGGAGCGGGGCTGGTGGCGCGGCTGGGAGAACGAGGCCGCTGCCACCCGGGCGGGGACCTTCGCCGAAGACCATCTGCGCGACCGGCTCGTGATCACCTGCCCCTACTGCGAGCGCGACAGCGTACGGCTGCGCCTGGACACCGACGCGGTCCGCCTGCATCACGAGTGCACCGCCTGCCGGCGGATCCTGCCCCTGCACGTGAGCGACGTCGAGGTCTACCGCACACTGCCCGCGATCGTCATCTCCACCGTCGACAAGCTCACGGGACACAGCTGGTTCCCCGAATTCACCGCTTTCCAGCACGGGCCGAGGCACCGCTGCGCCGAGCATGGCTACTTCTCCTTCCCGCGTTTCGGAGTCTGCTCGGCCGGGCCGGACCATTGCACTGCGCCGAAGGGCGGCTACCCGGCGGCCCGCCCGATCAAGGACCCGGTACCGGCACTGACGGTGCAGGACGAGATGCACCTCCTCAAGGAGGAGCTCGGCGCGTTCAACGCGCACTACGAAGGCATGATCGCCGAACTCCAGTCAGGAGCAGGCAGTGGCCTGCCCAGCAAGGTACTGGGCGCCTCCGCCACCATCGAGCAGTATCAGGACCAGCTCCGCCAGCTCTACGGCCGCCGTCCCCGTGCCTTCCCCGCGCCGGGATGGACACTAGGCGAGAGCTTCTACACCACGACCCGGCCCGACTTCCGGCGCGTTCACATCGGAGTGCTTCCGCACAAGCGCCGAAAAGCCGACGTCGCCGCGATCGTGCAGGGCGAACTCCTCACCGAGATCGCCCGGCTCCAGGAAGAGCCCAAGGCCCTGCGCGAGCGCCTAGCCCTGCACGGGCTGCCCGACTCGGACCTCCCACGGCTCCTCTTCCCCTACGAGGTCTCCTTGGCCTATGTGAACAGCAAGCAGCACGGCACCCAGCTCGACGAGGAGCTCGGCCAGCTCTCCGACGACCTTCAGCACGCCGGACTCGACCGCCTCGAGCACGCGGTGCTCACCGGCGAAGTCCCTGTCCCTGAGCTCGCCGCAGCCATCGCCCGGGTCCAACGCGAGCACCTGGACATCCCGCGAGGAGAACGGCTGCGCGCCCTGGTCGGCACCAGCGTGCTCAGCCACGGGGTGGACCTCGAGCGCCTCAACCTCCTGGTCCTGGCCGGCATGCCGCCGACCGCCGCCGACTACATCCAGGTCACCGCCCGGGCCGGTCGGACCCACGCAGGCCTCGTCGTCACCGTCTACGACCCCGTGTCGCGCCGCGAGCGCTCCATGTTCTCCAATTTCCTGAGCTACCACCGCCTGCTCGACCGCATGGTCACCCCCGTGCCCGTCAACAAATACGCCTACTTCGCAGCCCGACGCACCCTGCCCGGCATCGTGCTGGCGCTGCTCCACGACGCCGCCCGTGACCCCGCACTGAAGCCACCACCGGAAGGCGCCGACTACTCCAAAGACTTCAAGCGCTGGTGGAGCGCCCAACGACCACTCCTCGACCCCTGGCTGGAACGACGCATCCCAGCCTGCTATCGCGAGCGCGTGGCGGGCGTCAATGGGCGCGGACTGGAGAACGACCTCGTTGAGCGCATTATCGAAACCTGGCGGCAGGAGGAACGGCCCAACCTCAACAAGGGGGCAGAGGAAAATCGCACCGCATACCTCTTCCTCCAACAGCCGCTCACCAGCTTCCGCGACATCGACAAAAGCACATCGTTCCAGTCGCTGACCAGCAGCCAGGACGCCTTCAAAGCACTCGCCACCAACACCGCCGACAGCAATAAGGGAGGCAAAGATGAACCGCAGCCGTAGCCAGGCCATGACCGCCTTCCTGCCCGGCGCCGTCTTCCGCCACGAACAGCGACTACGCGGCAGGGTCCAGGCAGTCGACGGAAACGTGGTCAAGAAGCTCAACGAAGACGTCATCTACGACGAGATCTCCCGCTACCTGGAGCGCTGGAGCGAAGACGCCAGAGCCGCCCTGCCCCTACCGCAGGGCCGACTCCGGCAGAACTTCGTCCTGGTCAGCCCCGACCTCGTTCGCTTCGAGGTATTCCCCCTCGTCCTCGAATGCGTCCGCCGCTCCTGCCGCCGCGTACGCACCTACGTGAAGCCCCAGCAACTGGCGGCCGACCCCCGGTGCCGCACCTGCGGCGCACAGCTGCGGCAACTTCCGTACTTCAACGCGCACAACTGCGGACGCATCCGTCCGATGTACGTGCCTAAGTGCCGTGTTCCCGCGC
This sequence comes from Streptomyces sp. NPDC051907, assembly GCF_040681075.1. Classification (NCBI taxonomy): domain Bacteria; kingdom Bacillati; phylum Actinomycetota; class Actinomycetes; order Kitasatosporales; family Streptomycetaceae; genus Streptomyces; species Streptomyces sp. NPDC051907. The sequence goes on from NZ_JBFAYB010000020.1 coordinate 86,427, forward strand.
ACGGTTACGACCACATCGTGTTCGAGAACACAGGAAGTTTCGTCACCGCCCTCTGGCGCTGCGTCGCCCCAGGCTGCGGCGGCGCGAAGCTCCAGGGCACCTCGCAGTCCCCCTGCGGTTGCGAATGGAAGGACGCAGCCGGCCGCGCCATGATGCGGGCAAGGACGTTCAACGACACCCGCTCCTATCAGGTCCATGCCCTCCAGCTCGTCAACATCGACAACTCCGAGTTCCGGCAGTACCAGCGCCACCCCCAGCGCGGCCGGATCGCGGCCGCCCACTACCTGAACCTGACCGACTCCCTGGCCCAAGGCCTCGGCGACGCCTCCCAGAACGTCACGGTAACGCGCCTGTCCCCGCAGGAATGGCAGCAGAAAGAACAGCAACTGCGCCAGATCCACATGGGGGAGGAGGCGATCGAGCAGCTCCGCAGAGTGATGGGCCCCGAGGAGAGTGGCCTGGCTGCTCTGCCCAGTACGGACGCCGCCAACGCGCGGTGGGAACTACTCGGTGCAGACCGCCCCTTCGTGGAACGCGCAGCCGTCTTCGACCCCGCCCAGATCCAGCGCATCACCCTCGACGACCAGTGTGCACGCTTCGCCGAGCTCCAGGACCGGCTGGCCCAGCAGACCACGGAACGCGCTCGCGAGCAGGCCCGCACCCTGGGGATCGCAGAGATCGCGGTCACCTGGGAGTTCCCCGTAGCCCGAGTCGCCTTCGGCTACACCAGAGAAGAGCACGAGCCCGAGCGGGGCGTCCTGACCGGCTTCCACAACAAGTACCACCACGACGGAAAGTACCCGGCCTACGTCGCAGCATCGGACACCGAAGCCCTCCTGGTCACCTTCTCCGCACGTTCCGTCCTGTCGTTCCTGAACGCCAAAGGACTTTCTGTCGGGGCGACCGAAGACGAATCAGCGGCCCGCCAGCGGCTACTGGAACTGTTCACGGACCAGGACGACCCGGAAGCCGCCCGCGCGGCAGCAACCGTACACACGATCATCCACACCCTCGGCCACCTTCTGCTTCGGTCCCTGGACGACGGCCAAGTAGGACTGGCCGAAAACACGCTCGCCGAATGGGTCGTCACGAAGGCGCTCACCGTCGCCATCTACGCCGACAACGTCCGTGAATTCACCCTCGGATCACTGTGGACCCTTCTCAGTAACCGCGTGCTCAGCTGGCTGGAAAGTACCGCAGACTCGGTGCTCAGCTGCGAGAACGACCCGCTGTGCCATCAGTCCTCACCACGCTGCTGCGAACGCTGCGTCTACCTCACCTTCGGCTGCCAGCTGTTCAACGACGACCTCGACCGGGGCCTCGCCGCAGAGTTCCTCCGCCACACCGCCGCCTCGAGCCACACATGACCGACGAACTGCGACCGCTGGTCCCGCTCGCCCAGCTACTAGAGCGCCTAGCGGGCAGCTACGCGGCAGCCGCCGAATGGACACGGCAGATCGCCAGAGCAGACACCCTCGACGCCCTCCGCGAGCACGGGGTCGCAGACGATCACGCTACCGCCGTACGCCAGCTCGCCGCCGAGTGCGGCCTACTGGACCCAGGCCAGCACACAGAGCTCGTCCCTGCCCGCCTCTCCCAACTCCAGGTGCTCCTGGACGTCCTGGACGGCCTTGACCCACCGCCCGCAGCACCACCATCCGAGCGCCCCCTGGTGTTCACGACCCCACGAGCCGCCGCCCACCTGGTAGCACCCCCCGTCCGACGCCTGGACCTGCTAGTCCAGGACGTCATCGCCGGAGCCAACAGCGAACTCCACATCGGCGGCCCCTTCTGGAACCGCACGGGCTGCGACCTACTGCGCGAGGTTCTGCTGCCCGCCGTCGCCGAGCGCCAGGTCGCCGTCCACTTCTACGCCCACGACCTAAGCAGCCGGGCCCAACCCCTCAACGATCTCGTCAAAGACTGCGCCGACTACGGAAGAACGTCCTTGTACTGGTGGACCGGCGCCAACCCCGGCATGATGCACGCCAAGTTCGTGGTCGCCGACCGTGCCACCGGCTACTTCGGCAGCGCGAACCTGTCCTCCCTCGGTCTTCAAGAGCACTTCGAGATCGGCATGGAACTGGGAAGCACACAAGCATCGTCACTGGTGGACTTATGCACCCGGCTGCGCCAAGAAGGCTTCTTCGCCCAGGTCACCAAGGGGCCGGGACGTGCACCGGACCCGCTCGTCCTCTTGGAGACCGCCGACGGGAAAAGGCGCTTCGGCCAGTTGCGATCCTGGCACACCACCAGGGACGGCCGCCGTGAAGCGGACGTCCTGTGCCGCCTCTCGGACGACGCTCTGCGGCCAGCCAGAGTCCGCGTCGATGAGAGCCGCATCCGGCTCCTTCCCGGCGTCGACTACGCAAACGTGCCGACAGCAGGCGGTGCCCGGGCAGACGACGGCCAAACCGAAGGCACCGGGTAGTGGCCACACGAGGCCCTACGCTCCCTCCATGCCCATGCCCATGCGCGAGGGCAGGCTCGGTCCCCGGGTACGGCCGGGCCCTACGGCCTGATGCCGACGCCCCCGCCCCGGCATCAGGCCGGTTCAGCCATCATCCGGTGCGCTGCCGATCCAGGCGACTGGCCCCTCCGGCGTAGCGCCCCAGGGCGGTGCCCGGTCCTCGTGCCCGGCGTCGCCCAGCACCGTGGTGAGCACCGCCTCGGCCTCCGCCCACACCCGCCGGCGCACATGCCAGGCGACCGCCGTGCGGATCCGCGCCCTCTCGATCTCGTCGCCGTTCATGCGGCCTTCGCCCACTCCAGCCCGAGGCCGGCCAGCCGCTCCAGCTGCTCACTGGTGAGCGTCGCTCGCCGGCTCTTCACGTTTGACAGCCACACTCCGAGCCGAACCGGCGTCCCATCCGGCAACTCCTCCGACCAGGACCGCGCCACTACCACCGTCCCCTCCCGGGCCGCGTACTGGGCGAGCGCGGCGATTCCCCGCTCGAACGCTCCGGCCCGCGCCCCACCCGACGCCCGCCGCGGCCGCGCCTTCGCCGCGACGGCGGCCGGCTTCTCGGGGGGCCGGACGCCGAGCTGGACCAGGCGCTCGCGCTGCCCCCCGGCCAGCTCCTCCCACCCCTCCTGCTGGGCGACCAGCCACGCGCCCACGTCGAGCCCGTTCACCATCGCCCCGGGCTCCACGTACCCGAGCACGCTCCCCGGGGCCACAAGGCCTTTCAGAGCGGCGTAGTGCCGCTGCCAGTCGACCGGCCAGTCCGGGTTCCAGTCCGGGTCGATCGCGGCCAGTGCCGCCGCACGCCGCGACGCCCGCGCCTCGTCCTTCCCGAGCCCGTTCCTCTTCCGCGCGTTGGCCAGCCACTGCCCCACCGGCCGGTCCATCATCATCGCCGTGACCGGCGCCGCGAGCGTCCCGTACGCCTCGAAGTAGGCCTTCGCCGCACCGAGGTTCTCCTCCCACGCCGCGTCCGCCGGGTCCCACACCACACCGAGCGTTTCCAGGTCCTCGGCGCGCTCGGGCAGCATGGTTCCGGCCCGCATCGCGCGGCGCTGATCGGACAGCCACCGCCCCAGCGGAAATCCTCCCTCGCCCCGCTCGTCGCCGCCCTCGACGTGGTTGTACGGCACGGCGAGATCGCCCTCCCGCTTCCGGTACGCGATCGCCGCCCGGTGTCCCGCCCGCCAGTTCGCGTGCTCCGGCTCGATCAGGTTGTACTCCACCATCCGCGCCACCAACACCGGGTCACGGTGCACACCGAACCGCAGCAGCAACCGCTGCTCCTCCTCGTCATCACCCTCCGGTGCCTCACCGAGCCACGACGACGCCGGTTTCGTCCGCTTCTGGTCCTCTGACGGAATAGCTAGCATTTCTACCGCACGTTCATCGTGCGCACGCAGCCCGGAAAGAACCTTCAGAAGAGGCCGATAAGAAGTCGAATACGGCATGTCTTCTGGCTTCTCGTCCGGGCCGAGGAATACTGGCACGATCAGTGTCGCCAACTTATTCTGACCGGGCTTCTGCCGAAGTGCCCGGCCGATGGCCTGGACGATATCCACCGCCGACCCCTTCGGGTCGATAAGAGCGACGGAATCCACACTCGGGCAGTCGACCCCCTCACCGAGAACCCGGCAATTCGACATCACCGCACGCCCGGCCCGCGCCCCGAACCGGTGCAGCTCCTCCGCCCGCATCTCCGGCTCGTGCTCACCCGACAGCCACCCCGACCACACCTCCTCCGGGTGCCGGTCCGGGTCGGCCGCGTGCAGCCTCCCCGCGACCCGACCCAGCCCCACGCTGAACGCCCGCGCCTCGATGGTCCGGTGGTGGAAGGTGATGCACCGCTGAAGTCCGTGTTCCGCCATCGTCTCCAGCAGCGCGGCCTGGAGCACGGCGAGCCGCTCACCCCGCACGTGCTCCTCGAACCGCTCCTCGCCGTACAGCCTCTCCAGCGTCAGCCGCTCGTCCCGCAGCTCGACGACCACGATTTGATATCGCGCCAGCAACCCCCGCGTGATCGCGTCCGAGAGGTCCAGCGCCCACAGAACAGGCCCGTAGATCTTCTCGTCCGACATTGAGCAGGCCATCTCCTGCGGCAGCCGGTCCACCGGCGCCCGGCGCCCCGCCTCCCCGCTCTCCGTCGGGAACTCCGGCCGCCAGCGGGGCCGGGGCCGCTCCATCCAGATCCGCGGCGTCGCCGTCAGATACAGCCGGCGCATCGCCGGAAGCTGCTCCTGGTCGTGGACGACCGCCCACGCCTTCCCCAACGACCCGCTGGTCCTGTGGGCCTCGTCCACACAGATCAGGTCCCACACGTCCATGGGAAGCCCGTACGCGCCCTCGTGAGCCTCGGTCAGCACCGGCAGGGACGAGTACGTCGCGAACACCGTCACCAGCCCGCTGCCGTAGTGCAGCGCCAACTGCGGGGCGTTCGTCGTCGACGGCACCCGAAGGTCGTACAGACGCGGGTCGTCGTTCATCGAGCACACCGCCACCATCGGCCCCGAACGCCCGAAAGCCCGCCACTCCCGCACCGTCTGCGCCAGCAATTCCAGCGTCGGAAGGAGAACCAGAACCCGCCCATGCGGAGAAATACGCTGCGCCGCACCGGCAGCAATGAACGTCTTTCCCGTACCACACGCCGCGTGCACCTGACCGCGCAACCCATTCCTCGGAATGTGCTGTCCAGGCCGGATTTCCATCCCGGAGACAATGGCGTCCACCGCTTCCGCCTGATGCGGGAAGAGCGTGATTCCGTCGGTCATGACGAGAGGTCTCCAGTTCCAGGGGATGGGGTAGCAGTTCACTCGTGATGCTACCCGGTGCATCACTTGATGCACCATGGTTCGGGTGAGGGTGCATCAGTTCGGCTGATTCTCGTTCCGTTCCTGCCAGTTGGCGTGCTATGCTGCAAGTCCCGTTCGGGGTGCTGGGGTTGATTCTGGCAGGGGGCGCGAGCCTCAAGTGGGCGGCTCTAGCCGGGTACTGGGGTTCAGTATCCTCAGTGGGTGCAGTAGTTCACTGAGGGGACGGCCGGCCCCGGGGGTGGTGCTCACCGGTTCGTGATCCTACCTGGCAGGCGGCATGACGCACAGTCACCCTCCTTGCTGCTGCCCGGCGTAGCCGGTGGGCGGGAGCGGAGCGGACGCCCTCCCCTGGAGCGCAGCGGAGGGGGCTCTGCATTGGAGCGCAGCGGAAATGCCAATTCCCGCGCGGAGCGCGGGAATTCAAAAGCGCGGAGCGCTTTAAAAGGCGCAACGCGTCTTTTCTCGAATTCGCGAAGCGAATTCATTCGCTGCCATGCGCGCAGCGCATGGATACCCGCTCCGCGGG
>NZ_JBFAYB010000021.1:0-90610 GCF_040681075.1 Streptomyces sp. NPDC051907
GCCCGTACGGCGATCTATACGCCGTACGGGCCCCGCTCCACGTCCAGAGGCGCTCGGCGGCCTCAGCGACCCCCGCCGCTCGGGGCTGGGCCCGTGCCGGTACCCGCTCCCGCTCCGGTGAGGACCTTCTCCGGCTCCGGCGGCGCGGCAGCCGCCGGGACGCCCGGTCCCGGGCGCCCGCGGCCCAGGTCCTTGAGCTTCATCGCCGGACGCTCCACCAGATGCCAGGAGAGCACGGCCGCCAGCAGGGTGCCGGCCAGCGCCATGGCCAGGTAGGGCCAGAACCCCCAGCGGGCCAGGTCGAGCACGACGAGGGACTGCTCGACGACGAAGCCGTAGATGTAGATGCCGTACGAGTAGTCGTGGCGCGCGCCGATACGACGGAAGGGCGCCGGCAGCCGGATCGCGAGCCACAGCAGCAGATAGGCGAAGGCCGGCAGGCCGACCGTGTAGAGGTACCCGAAGCGCAGGCTGCCGAGCAGCGCGAGGGCGCTGAGCACGCCCAGCACGTCGCTGACGGGGATCCGCTCACGGTAGAGCTCGATCAACGTGCCCAGGGCGAACGCGAAGCCGAGGTAGACGATCACGTCCGGGTCGACCGAGCCCATCGCCGGGATCAGCGTGATGCTCTTGTAGTAGGAGGCGTCCGGGGTCCCGCTCCAGAACGCGTGACCCACGGACTCCCTGACGACCAGCCAGCCCAGCACGGCCGTGATCAGCAGGACCATGCGACGGGCCCGGGCGAGCGCGCCCGTCAGCGCGAGGAGCGCCACGCCGAAGTAGCAGAGCACCTCGTAGCGGAGCGACCAGAGCGCGCCGTCGAAGCTGGGGCTGGTGGCAAGGCCGGACTCACGGGCGGTGGCCATCACCCCGGAGATGTCGCGCTGCTCGAGCGCGACGAACCAATTGGAGCGCAGATAGTCCAGCGGACCGGACGCATGGCCGAAGAAGCCGTCGAGCGTCCCCTGCTGCCGCCAGTAGAGGAACGGGGCGACCAGGAAGGCGGTCACGGCGAGGCAGACCCAGAGGCCGGGCAGCAGTCTCAGCGCGCGGTGCCACAGGAAGCGCCCGATCGGGAGCCGCTTCCCGCTGCGGGTGACGAGGATGCCGGACAGGACGAAGAATCCGTATACGGAGAACTTGCCAAGATCGGTCTGTCCTTGGCTGAAGTCGTGGCCGAACTCGGAGTCGCCGAAGCCCAGGATGCTGGCGTGGGAGACCACGACCGCCGTCGCGAGGCACAGCCGGATGAAGCCCAGACTGTTGTCCCTGCCGGAGAAGCGCTCAGCGACCGAGCCGTGAGACCAGCGCAGACGATCGGCCGGGCTGCCGAGTATGTGCCGAGAAATGGTGCCCCCAATGACGAACTCGGGCGCCAGTCTCCCTATCGCTCACAGGCCTGTCAAAGGATCGTAAGGTACGTCACTTGAGCACGCTGCTGTACGACAGAAGCACGCAGAACCTCCATATCTCCTCACCACATCGTGAACCAGGATTCACAGCTACCACACAGCTCACTCCAGGTATGGTCGTGCACACTCACCGCATGCGAAGGTGGCCGGGGTCGGGAACAAAGTGTTCGATCGGTAGCGGATAGAGTGCTGGGCGGGCGGTAGCCCTGCGCCCCTCGTCGGCCGAGCCGGCTCAACCCCCCACCTTCTAGTCATGGTTTCCACAAGAGATGGGGCACAGTCGTGTCAGTCAAAGTGAGTGTCGTCATCCCGGTGTACAACCCCGGAAAGTACATCGATCCGTGTGTCGACTCGCTGATTCGCCAGACGCTCCCGGCAGAGGACTTCGAGGTCCTCTTCGTCAATGACGGATCGACCGACGACACCCCGGCCAGACTGGACGCGCTGGCGGCTGAGCACCCCCACTTCCGGGTCATCCACATTCCGAATTCCGGCTGGCCCGGAAAGCCGCGGAACATCGGCGTCGGCGAGGCCAAGGGCGAGTACATCCAATTCGTCGACCAGGACGACTATCTGGCGACGGACGCGCTGCGTCGGCTGTACGAGATGGGCCACCGCAACGGCTCGGACATCGTCATCGGCAAGGTGGCCAGCAACTTCCGCGGCGTTCCGCACGGGGTCTTCAAAAAGGACCGCGAGAAGTGCACCCTCCAGGACGCACCGCTGTACGACAGCCTCACACCGCACAAGATGTTCCGCAAGGAATTCCTCGTCGAGAACAACATCGCCTACCCCGAGGGCAAGCGGCGGCTCGAGGACCAGCTCTACATGATGGAGGCGTATTTCCCCGCCAAGGTCGTGTCGATCCTCGGCTCGTACACCTGCTACCACTATTCGCGGCGTGACGACGGCAAGAACGCGGGCTCCGCGAAGATCGTGCCGTCCGGCTACTACGGAAACCTCCGCGAGGTCCTCGACGTCGTCGTCGCCCATACCGAGCCCGGTAAGTTCCGGGACCAGCTGCTGCGCCGCTTCTACCGTGTGGAGATGCTCGGCCGGCTCAGCGAGCCGCAGATCCTCAAGTACGAGCCCGAGTACCTCGCCGAGGTCGCCGACGCCGTCCGCCCGCTCGCCGAGGACTTCATGGGCGAGGGCGTGCGCAAGGGCCTCGGCCCCGTACTGCGCCTCCGCTCCACCCTGCTGCGCGAGAACGACCAGGAAGGGCTGGTGCGGCTCGCCCGCCTGGCCTCCTCCGTCAAGGCCGCGGCCCGCCTCGAGGAGCTCGACTGGCAGCCGGACGGCCGGATCGCGATCAAGGTCAGCGGCCACCTGGTGCACGGCGAGGAGAAGAAGCCGCTGACGCTGCTCCGCCGCGACGGCCGGCTGTTCGTGCACCCCGAGGTCACCGAGGGACTGCTGCCCGAGGGCGAGCTCCTCGACGTCACCGACGACCTGGGCACGTTCCACGCGGAGATCTCGCTGCGCAACCGCGAGACCGCGGTCGAGTGGTCCTGCCCGTCGTCCTTCAGCACCGAGGTCGAGGACCTGGGCGGCGACGTCTGCCAGGTGGTCCTGCACGGCAGCGGCTACCTCTCCTCGGAGGGCGGCCCCGGCCGCGGACCGGTCGAGCGCGGCTTCTGGGACGTGTGGGTGCCACTGCGCGGCCTGGGCCTCGTGCGCAAGGCGCGTCTGGGCGCCGACCGCGCCGGCCACGTCGACGCGAACTGCCTGCCGGGCCTGCTCGCCTCCCCGGCCCGCGCGGTCATCCCGTACTTCACGGACCCGCACGGCAACCTCACCCTCGACGTCGCCCGCCGCGGCAAGAAGATCGTCACCTACCTCGAGGGCCGCCCGGTGGTCCGCATCCCCGGCGCTGCCAACGAGCTCCGGCTGGACGTCTTCACCACCGCATCGACCGGGAACGCCAAGGCGGAGCTCCTGCTCAGCGCCCCGGGCGCGGCGGAGGAAGCCGAGCCCGTGCACACCGTCGCCGTCCCGCTGCGGGCCGTCCTGGGCCGCGCGCACCTGACCGTGCCCGGCCGGGTGCAGGGCACGCCCGAAGGCGCCTGGCGCCTCTCCGTCCGGCTGGACGGCGCGAAGGGCCCCCAGCTGCCGCTGTGCGGCGTCACGGTGGACAAGGGCGGGCGGTTCCGGCTCGACGAGAGCCTGCCCGCGGCCGACGAGGCCCTTGTGCGCGAGCTCGCGCACCTGCGGCGCAACTCCAAGCTCAAGCACGCGCTCGGCCCGCTCGTGAGCAAGCTGCCCGCCGGCGCCCGCAAGAAGGTCCGCCGCCTCGCATCCAAGGTCATCGGCTGACCGGCCCTCCTGTCTCCACCAGTACCTGAAGCATCAGAACAAGGACGTGATCACGTGCGGCAGCTCTCCATCGCCGGAGCCTGGGTGCATGAGCCGAAGATCTTCCCGGACAGCCGGGGCAGCTTCCACGAGTGGTTCAAGGGCCCCGACTTCTCCGAGGCGGCCGGGCACGCGCTGAACCTCGCGCAGGCCAACTGCTCCGTCTCCAGCAAGGGCACGCTGCGCGGCGTCCACTTCGCCGACGTCCCGCCGAGCCAGGCCAAGTACGTGAAGTGCGTGCGCGGCGCGGTCCTGGACGTCATCGTGGACATCCGCGTCGGCTCCCCGACGTACAAGCAGTGGGAGGCGGTCCGCCTCGACGACGTCGACCACCACTCCGTGTACCTGTCGGAGGGCCTCGGCCACGCCTTCATGGCGCTGACCGACGACGCGACCGTGGTCTACCTCTGCTCCGAGGGGTACTCCCCCGGCCGCGAGCACGGCATCAACCCGCTCGACCCGGACCTCGGGATCGAGTGGCCCGAGGGCATCGAGGCGCTGCTGTCCGACAAGGACGCCGCGGCCCCCTCGCTGGCCGAGGCCGAGGAGCAGGGCCTGCTGCCGACGTACGAGGCGTGCCAGGCGTACTCCGCGGAGCTGCGCGCCCGCGGCTGACGCACGGACGCACAGAAGCCCCCGGGGTCCTGCGTGGACCCCGGGGGCTTCTGTCGTGTCTGCGGAGCAGCCGCTGATCGGCCGCGTGTCCGCGGAGCAGCGCTGATCGTCCCGCGCGCCCGCGGATCAGCCGGCGACCTTCTGTGGTCCCTGGCAGATCAGCCGGTGATCGCCTTGATGCTCCTGCGCACCGGGGCGAAGGCCGAGCGGGGCCGGCGCAGCGTGCGGGCCCGGACCAGGCCGGGCCAGAAGTCGGCGCTCAGCAGCGCCTCGGGCTGCACGGCGTTCTTGCGCACCAGCACCTCGTCCGGGACCTTCTGCGGGTCGGGGACGACGTACTCCTCGATGATCTTGTCGTACGCGTCCTTGAGCACGGTGCTCTCGGGGTTCGCCCCGAAGACCGCGACCACGCCGGTCGGCTGGGTGTCGACCTCGACGACCACCAGGTCGGGGCGGTACTTGCGGAGCACCTCGGCGACCTTGTAGACGTCGCCGGCCCAGAACTTGGTGTGGCGGTCGCGCGCCGCCTCGTCGACGTCGCGCGGCAGCATGTCGTCGAGCACGATCACGCTGGACCAGCGGGAGTGCTTCTCGACGTTCATGAAGTCGCGCAGCGCGTACTCGAACAGGTGCATGCCGTCGATGAACGCGAGCTCGAGCTTGGGATCCGCCCCGAGGAGATTCATCGGGTCCTTGCGGGCGAGCGCGCGGAACGGATTGCGGCCGTTGCGCAGGTGCAGCAGCGGGTCCTTGCGTGCGAAGAAGTCGTCGCTGGTGGCTCTGACCAGGTGGACGTCGCAGCTGATGTCCGTCACCACCTTGAAAGCCGGGTCGATGGCGACGGAGGGAACGCGAGACAGCGCCAGACTGCGCCCGTCGTTGACCCCGATCTCGAGGTAGTTCCGGGGCTTGGAGACGCGGTGCAGATGGCGCAGAAAACCGTGGCGGTCCACCTATGGGGCCCTTCACTGGGAATCAACTTGATTGATTCCCAGTGAAGTTAGCCTGTCTCTGGCCTGTACGTAAACATCTACTGGTGAGTAGAACCGATTCCGCGCTCAGCTTCGAGGAGCGAGGGGAACGCTTCCGCCAAGGCCTCGCGCCAGTCCCGAATGGGTTCGACGCCCGTCTGAAGCCACCCCTCATGGCCCAGCACGCTGTAGGCCGGACGGGGGGCCGGCCGCACGAACGCCGCGCTGGTCGTCGGGCGCACCCGCTCCGGGTCCGCTCCCAGCAGCCGGAAGATCTCCCGGGTGAACCCGAACCAGGTGGTCTCGCCCGCGCTGGTGCCGTGGTGGACGCCCGCCTTGGCGCTGCCGTCCAGGGCCGCGAGGCCCAGCTTGACCAGCTGGTCCGCCAGGTCCACGGTCCAGGTGGGCTGGCCGCGCTGGTCGTCGACGACGTCCAGGGTGTCCTTGACCCCCTCGAGCTTGATCATGGTGCGGACGAAGTTTCCGCCGCCCGCGCCGTACAGCCACGCCGTACGGACCACATGACCGGTCTCCGGGAGGATCTCCAGCACGGCGCGCTCGCCGGCCAGCTTGGTGCGCCCATAGGCGCTGCGCGGGCCGGTGGGGGCGTCCTCGGCGTACGGCTGGTCGCCGTCGCCGGCGAAGACGTAGTCCGTGGAGACCTGGAGCAGCACGGCGCCGCTCTCCTTGCACGCCTCGGCCAGGACGCGGGGGCCCGTGCCGTTGACGGCGAGGGCCGCCTCCTCCTGCTCCTCGGCGCCGTCGACGTCGGTCCAGGCCGCGCAGTTCACGACCACGGCTGGACGGTGGGCCGCCATGGCGGCGCGCACCGAGTCCGGGTCGGTGATGTCGAGGTCCGCGCGGCCGGCGGCGACGGCGTCGACGCCCTGCGCCGCCAGCCGGGCCATGACGTCGCGAGCGAGCATCCCGCGACCGCCGGTGACGAGCCAGGCGCTCACAGCGCCGCACGCTCCTTCAGGGGCTCCCACCAGGCGCGGTTGTCGCGGTACCACTGCACTGTCTCGGCCAGGCCGGTGGCGAAGTCCTTGCGGGGCTCGTAGCCGAGCTCCTCGCGGATCTTGGTGCAGTCCACGGAGTAGCGGCGGTCGTGGCCCTTGCGGTCGGTGACGTACTCGACGCTGGTGTCCCAGTCCGCTCCGCACGCCTCGAGCAGCAGGCCGGTGAGCTCCTTGTTGGAGAGCTCGGTGCCGCCGCCGATGTTGTAGACCTCGCCCGCGCGGCCCTTGGTGCGGACCAGCTCGATGCCCTGTACGTGGTCGTCGATGTGCAGCCAGTCGCGGACGTTGCCGCCGTCGCCGTACAGCGGGACCTTCTTGCCGTCCAGCAGGTTCGAGATGAACAGCGGGATGACCTTCTCGGGGAAGTGGTGGTGCCCGTAGTTGTTGGAGCAGCGGGTCACGCGCACGTCCAGGCCGTGGGTGCGGTGGTACGACAGCGCGATCAGGTCGCTGGAGGCCTTGGCCGAGGAATACGGCGAGTTCGGCTCGAGCGGGTGCGTCTCGGGCCAGGAGCCCTCGTCGATGGAGCCGTAGACCTCGTCGGTGGAGATGTGCACGAAGGTCTGCACGCCGGCCCGGTGGGCCGCGTCGATCAGGGTGTGGGTGCCCACGACGTTCGTGCGGACGAACTCGGCGCCCCCGTCGATGGAGCGGTCCACATGCGACTCGGCGGCGAAGTGCACCACCTGGTCGTGCTCGGCCATCAGCTTGCCGACCAGCTCGGGGTCGCAGATGTCGCCCTGGACGAAGGAGAAGCCGGGGTGCTCGCGGACCTCGTCGAGGTTGGCCGGGTTGCCCGCGTAGGTGAGCTTGTCCAGAACGGTGATCGCGACGTCGCCGGGGCCCTGGGACCCCAGCACCGTACGGACGTAGTGGGAGCCGATGAAGCCGGCGCCGCCGGTCACCAGGATCTTTGTCGTCATGAGGAGATCTGCACCTTGCTGTGGTCGCCGAGCACGAGTCGGTGGGCTGAGGGGTTGCGGGGCGCGGGGGTCACCTCGACGTCGCGGCCGATGAGCGAGGCCTCGACACGGCGTACGCCGGTGATGGAGGCGCCCCGCAGGACGATGGAGTACTCGATCTCGCTGTCCTCGATCCGGCAGCCCTCGGAGACGGACGTGAACGGGCCGACGTACGCGTCGCTGATCACGGTGTCCGCGCCGATGATCGCGGGGCCGACGATCCGGCTGCCGGTGACCTTGGCGCCCGCCTCGATCCGGACCCGGCCGATGATCTCGCTGGCCTCGTCGACGACGCCCTCGACGACCGGCTCGACCGTCTCCAGCACGGAGCGGTTGACCTCCAGCATGTCGGTGACGTTGCCGGTGTCCTTCCAGTAGCCGGCGATCGTCGTGGAGCGGACGTCGCGCCGCTGGTCGATCAGCCACTGGATGGCGTGCGTGATCTCCAGCTCGCCGCGCCAGGACGGCTCGATGGAGCGCACGGCCTCGTGGACGGCCGGGGTGAAGAGGTAGACGCCGACGAGCGCGAGGTCGCTCTTGGGCTTCTTCGGCTTCTCCTCCAGGCCCACCACACGGCCGTCGCCGTCGAGCTCGGCCACGCCGAAGGAGGTCGGGTTGGGGACCTTGGTCAGCAGGATCTGCGCGTCGGGGCGCTCGGCGCGGAACTCGTCGACCAGGCCGCTGATGCCGCCGACGATGAAGTTGTCGCCGAGGTACATCACGAAGTCGTCGTCGCCGAGGAAGTCCTTGGCTATGAGCACCGCGTGCGCCAGGCCCAGCGGCTTGTCCTGCGGGATGTAGGTGACCTGGATCCCGAGCTTGGAGCCGTCGCCGACCGCTTCGCGGATCTCGTCGGCGGTGTCGCCCACGATCACGCCGACCTCGGTGATGCCCGCGTCCGCGATGGCCTCGAGCCCGTAGAAGAGCACGGGCTTGTTCGCCACCGGGACCAGCTGCTTGGCCGAGGTGTGCGTGATGGGACGCAGGCGAGTGCCTGCGCCGCCGGAGAGTACGAGTGCCTTCACGAGTTCCTGTCCTCGAATTGAAAGTGTGTTCCCCGAGCGGGTATCGCTCCGGCGGCTCGATTTTACCTATGCGTCAGGTTCTTTCCGCGCCAGACCGTCGCGTTCCGGCCATCAGGCTCCTTACATGCCGGCGGACTTTGCGGACGCCGCGCCGGGCCAGGGACGGCGTCTGCTTCGGCGGCAGCACCCGTCGGCTGCCCGCCCAGTCCGGCACCGTGACGGCGTACGAGGAGACGGGGATGCCCGCCCGGCCGTCGCGGAAGTGCGGATAGACGAGATACGGCTGTTGGAGTCGCCCCTCGATCACGACCTCCGGCGTCTCCTTGGCCGCGACGAACGCCAGCACGTCTTTCAGCAGGTCGAGCCTGCCCAGGGCGACGCACTCCAGGATCAGCCGCTCGCCGACCTTGATCTGGTCGGCGACGCCCTTCGTCCAGTACGCGGTCGCCATAGGCGCCGCCAGCGCCATCTTGTGCAGCTGCTCGCTCTCCGGCCGCCGCAGCAGGCTGGGGCCGAACTGCTGGAGCAGCCCCACCGTGAACGGCCTGACCATCAGCCGGTCGCGCCGGACGCCCGGCGGCTCCCGTCGCGCGATGAGCTCCATAAGCGCCCCAAGGGCCTGGAAGCGGGTCTCGTAGCCGCCCCTGCCGGTGACGTGCTTTCCGTCCTCTCGGCCGACCAGGTAGTAGCAGGCGTAGTCGGCGACGATCGAGACGCCGGCGCCCTGGAGGTAGGCGTCCATGGTGAACAGGGCGTCCTCGCCGGTCGCCAGCTCCTCGTCGAAGCGCAGGCCGAGGCGGTCGAGCAGGGCCCGCCGGTACAGCTTCTGGGCGCTGAGCGCGAAGATGATCCGCGAGGTATAGACGTCGGCGCGCTCCTGGGTGCGGGTGAACATCGATCGCGGGACGCTCCGGTTCACGCCCTCCATCTTGCCGAGGACCACGTCGGTGCCGGCCAGGTCGGCCATGGCGACCATTCGCTCCAGCGCCTCGTCGCCGAAATAGTCGTCGGCGTCCAGGAAGAAGACGTAACGGCCGCGAGCCAGGCCGAGGCCCACATTGCGGGGGCCGCTGGGCCCGCCGGAATTGGCCTGGTGGATCACCCGGGTGGACACTTTGGATTTGGCGGCGAATTCCTCGAGGTACTCGCCGGTCCCGTCGGTCGAGCCGTCGTCGACGGCGACGATCTCGATTCGGTCGGCTCCCAGCGTCTGCGTCTCGACCGACTCCAGGCAGCGGACGAGATAGGGCATGGCCTCGTACGCTCCGACGACCACGGTGACATCGGGCTCAGGTTTGTCATCCATGAACACCCAGACAACCCGACAAGAACAAAGGTTGTCCGGAATGAAACCATCCATATACATTCACGGCGCCTGCACAAACAGCGGGCGAAAGGCCGAGAACGACGGCGGTCCGGGGCCGCCCCCGTGCTGGGGGCGCCCCCGGACCGTGTCCGAAACCGCGGAGGGCCGGCTAGGCCGTACGAGTGGCCTGCCGTGCCGTCGTCCGGCTCAGCCGCCGACGGTCGAGTCGTCGAGGCCCGGCGACTGCTCCGGCTCGGCGAGCCGCTTCTCCACGCCGACGTTGCGCGCCTCGGACTTCAGCGCCAGCGCCTGCACCGCCGCGTTGAACTGCGCCATGGAGGTCGGCTCGTCCGGGCCCAGCAGGTACTCCTTCAGCGCGTGGCGCGCCTCGGCGCGGGTGTCCGCCGCCGGGTCGGCGACGGCCGCGAGCAGCTCGTCGAGCTCCTCAGCGCTGTTGGAGAGGATCACCGCGGCCCGCACGGCGGTGTTCTGCCGCTTGAACTCGGCCTCGCCGAGGCCGGCGGAGTCGGTGACCGCGTACGGCTTGCCGCTCGCGATGAAGTCCGACACCACGCTGGAGATGTCGGAGACCATGCCGTCCGACTCGTTGAAGCAGTCGTACAGGCGCGGCTCCGGGCCCGTGACGACCCGGTGCTCCCACCAGCCGAAGGAGCGCCAGTACGCGGCGTTCCACTCGTCCTTCAGCCGCGCCGTCTCGGCCTCGCGCGCCGGGTCGGCCAGCGAGTCGCGGGACTCCTCCGCCTCGTCGCGCACGGGGCGGGCGGTGCTGGAGAGCGCGGCCAGACGGTCCTCGACGCGCTTGAGCTCGGCGAGCGCGGCGGCCTGCTCCTCGGCGTACGAGGCGGCCTCCTTCGCCCAGCGGGGGTCGGCGGCACGGGCCGCGGCGGCCTGCTCGACCATTGCGGTGACGCGCTCGTGCACGGCCTTGGCCTGCGCGCTGCGGGTTCCGGTGAAGGGGTGCGGCTTGTAGAGCAGCCGGACCGGCTTGTCGGCGCCGAGCAGCTTCCTGACGATGTTCTCGCCGGCCAGCAGCAGGGAGGTGTTGCCCGGGTTGTCGTCCCAGCCCTCCCAGGTGGGCGCGTACAGCACGGTCGGGATGGGGTTCTTGGTCGTGCCCGAGCCGGTCTTGATGGGGGCGAGCTGGGGGCGGCCCACCTCGGCGATGTCCTCGCCGCGCACGCCGACGTCGGCGAGGGCGTACCGGTCGCGGCCGGCGCGGCCCGCGGTCCACACCTCGTCGTAGGCCTTGCTGAACGGGTTGACGCTGGCCAGCTTGTCGCTGTCGCCGTGCCCGATGAAGACGTGCTTCATGGTCGGGACCCGCAGCAGGTGGATGTTCTTGCCGACGTTGGCCGCGTACAGCGCGACCCGCACGGACGACAGGTCCATGTTCATCAGGTGCACACCGCCGGGCACGCACACCACCGGGACCGACGTGGAGCCCAGCTGCGGCACGATGTTCCGCTCGCGCAGGAAGATCACCGGCCGGCCCTCGAGCTCGGCCATGGTCTCCAGCCACATGTTGACCTGGTAGGCGGAGTCCTTGGAGCCGGAGAAGTACAGCATCACCGTCGGCTGGTACTCGCGCAGCCAGACGTCGACGCCCGCGAGCACCTTGTCGGCGGGCGGGACGAGCCGGCTGGGGCGCAGGTAGGGCATCAGCACGCCGAGGTAGCCGAACGCGAGGCCCAGGGTGAGGGCGAGGCCGATGTACGCGAAGACGTTCTCGTCGGTCCCTATGGCGACCAGGACGCCCACGACGGCGAAGACGTCCAGGTGCAGCATCTTCTCGGCGGAGCGGTCCAGCAGCACGCGCGGCGGCGCGTCGGGGATGCGGATCGTCTTGAGCTCGATGTTGCGGGTGACCACCGGCAGCTTGCGGCGCAGGCGCAGCAGCGTGACCATCGCGCCGTGCGGGGCCTGCAGACCGTAGAAGCCCAGCAGGCAGGCGACGGTCACATAGAACACCGCCTCGTCCGCCAGGCCCATGCGGGCCATCAGCAGCACGAGCAGCAGCTGGCGCACCAGGAAGCGGATCGAGAGACCGGCCCGCACCTTGGCGAGGCGATTGATCAGATAGCTGGAGCGCTGGTGCAGAAACTGATCCGAGAGGTACGTGACGGCTACGGCCGCCGCGAAGAACCAGATATTGGGGATTATCGCCGCGAGCATGACGCACGGGAATCCCAGCACCAGCAGCAGTGCGGCGGCCAGCTCTGATCCGCTGCCTACGCGAGCCAGGCGAATGGCTTTCGAAATCACGAAGAACCTGCTCCAGAAGGTGCCGACGTTGGTATTGCACATTGTCTTGCGAAGGAGGTGTGAAGGCGCGCCCTCACGAGTCGGGCCCCCGCAGTGCGCTATGACGGCGACTACAGAGGCCCGAAAATATTGTCAGGAAGTATTACACATCTTCCTGACGGTCCAGGACGGAGGCGAGCGCCTGCTCGAAGCCCGACGCCTCGGACGCGCCGCGGGTCGGGTCCTGCTGCCGTACGTCGATGACGTGGCCGGTCAGCTCGGAGAGCAGCACGTCGAGCGAGGTGCGGGCCACCGCCTCCGAGGAGAGCAGCGAGCCGGCGGGCTCCTCGCCGAAGGCCTTGGTGCGCATCGGGGTCGCGGTGCGCTCCGGGTTCACGCAGTTCACCCGGATGCCGTCGCCGGCCCACTCGTCCGAAAGGGCCTGGGTGAGGTTCACCATGGCGGCCTTGGTGGAGGAGTACAGGCTGTACTCGGCGCGGCCGCGGGTGTAGCTGCTGGAGGTGTAGAGCAGCAGCTGGCCCTTGGTCTCGGCGAGGTACTTGTGCGAGGCGCGGGCGATCTGCACCGGGGCCAGGTAGTTGACGTTCAGCGCTTCCTGGATGGTGGTGTTGTCCGTCTCGGCCAGCTTGCCGATGCGCAGCACGCCCGCCGTGTTGATGACGTAGTCGATGCGGCCGGTCTCGCCGTACGCCGTGGACAGCGCGTCGTCGACGTGCTCCGGGTTCTCCACATGGGTGCCGGTGGTGGAGCGGCCCAGGGCGTAGACCTTCGCGCCGTAGGACTCGGCGAGCGAGGCGATGTCCGCGCCGATGCCGTACGAGCCGCCGAAGACGACCAGGGTCTTGCCGGCGAGCAGCTCGCGGTAGGCGGCCTCGTCGGCCTGGCGCGGGGCGGCGGTGGAGGCCAGCTGGAAGAGCTTGTCGGCGATGAAGACGTCGACCGGCTGGGTGACCTTCATGTTGTACTCGTCGCCCGCGACGACGTAGATCGGCACGTCGGGCAGGTACTTGAGCACGACGGAGCAGTCGTCGGTGGCCTGGAAGTTGGGGTCGCCGGCCGCGACCTCGTACGCCTTGCGGATCGTCGAGAGCTTGAAGGCCTGCGGCGTCTGGCCGCGGCGCAGCCGCGAGCGGTCGGGGACGTCGGTGATGAACTCGCCGTCCTCGCCGTGGGTGCGGGTCACGATGATGGTGTCCGCGGACGGGATGGCGACGTCGACGGCCTGGTAGCGGTCGAGGGCGTCCACGCAGTCCTTGATGACGCGCTCGGAGAGCAGCGGGCGCACGGCGTCGTGGAAGAGGACATTGCGGTCCTCGCCCTCGGCCAGGCCCTCGCCGAGGGCCGCGATGGCGCGCTCGGTGGTCTCGTTGCGGGTCGAGCCGCCCTCGATCACCTTGGTGACCTTGGTCAGGCCGGACTTGGCGATGATCTTCTCGACGTCGGGCACATAGCCGGGCGCCATCAGCACGATGACGTCGTCGATGCAGTCGGCCTGCTGGAAGATCGACAGCGTGTGCTCGATGACTGCCTTGCCTGCGATCTTCAGCAGCTGCTTGGGGATGGACAGGCCCACCCGCTGACCGGTTCCACCGGCGAGCACGACTGCTGTGGTTCGGGGTTTGGCTATGTGCTGCACAGACACAGACGACCTACCTTGCGAGGGCTGGGGAACAAAACTGATGGTTGCACTCTCCGTTACCGTCCCGCAAGGCGAGTGACGCCCGGCCCACAGTACGGGGAAACCTTCTGTTCACTGCGCGATCAGGGGGATTGGCCGGGGCCGGGAGCGGCGAAAGGGTGACCGACGCCACACATCTGAGTGGCGTGAACCACTCTTGAGCGGGACAGGGGCGGATGAGGCGCCCCTGTGCGCCGCGAACCGGGCCCGGCCTGCGCGCGAACCCGGCCCTGGCCTGCGCGAGTCCGTTCCCAGCCCGCACGCGTCCGGTTCCAGCCCGCAGACGGACGAGTCCCAGCCGCACGTTAACCCGGTCCCAGTCCGCAGACGGACCAGTCCCAGCCGCACGCTAACCCGGTCCCAGCCAGATGGAGCAGTCCCGGCCCGCTCGGCTACAGGTCGACGACGTTCAGCGCGACGTCGTTGGAGAGCGTGTAGTAGACGCGGGTGCGGACCCGGGCTCGTGGCTTGCCCAGGGCTCTCTTGGCCACCGCGCGGGCGAGGCTGCCCGTGCGCCGCTTGGGCAGCACGCTCTGCGGGTAGATGTAGATGTCCTTCTTCATCACCACGTCGTCCAGGACCCGGCCTATCTTGACCGGCTTCGCGTCCGGCGCGTACCGCACGAAGGCGTCCCAGACGTCGTGCGCGGTGACCTGGGCAGCGGCCGGCGCGGTGGAGGAGAAGGTGAAGCAGAAACCATTCGCCCCGTGCTTCTCTCCGGGGAAGGAGATCTCGTCGGCGGGCTTGCCGCGGCGGCGCAGCAGCAGGGTCGGGGCGCCGGTGACCTTGGCCGGGCCGAACAGGCTGCCGGTCAGCGTTATCTCGTCGCCGTCGACCTCGACGTCGTCCGCCTCGGCGTGGACCGGCCGGGACCAGGCGCGCAGCATCAGGGCGTTGCCCTTGGCCTTGTCCTCGTACGGGACGAGGTTGCGCACGGCCTCGCCGGGGGCGAGCCGCTCGGCGGCGTGCATGGCGCCGCGCTGGTCGATGACGCGGGCGGTGACGCGGCCCCGGGAGCCGGAGCCCTGGATCTCGACGTAGACGTTCCACAGGCCCTCGGCGAAGGGCTCGTCGGCGGGGACGGTCACCGAGCCGCCGCCGTTGAAGTCGAACGCCCGGACCTCGGCGCGCGCGCCGGTGCGGGTGCAGATCAGCCGCGCGCCCCGCTCGGCGCCCTCGGGCAGCGGGGTCGTCAGGGTGAGGGTGAGCGACCCGTCGGCGGCGACCGCGCAGTCGGCGACGGGCTTGATGCCGGGACCGGCCACGCGCTCCGCGGCCTCGGCGAGGAGCTCGTCGAAGAGCGACTCGTACTGCTTGGTGACGACGCCGGGGTCGAAGCGGCGGGCGTTGCGGACGGCGGCCGCGCCCATCTGGCGGCGCAGGTCCTCGTCGTCGATCAGCTTCAGCAGCGCCTGGGCGATGGCCTTGACGTCGCCGACGGGGACGAGGAGGCCGTCGACGCCGTCCTCGATGATCTCGCGCGGGCCGTAGTCGCAGTCCGTGCTGACCATCGGGACGCCGCAGCGCATGGCCTCGACGAGGGTCATGCCGAAGGACTCGTGGCGCGAGGTGGAGGCGGCGATGGCGCCCTTGGCCCACTCGGGCTCGATGGGCGAGTGGGCGCCCATGAGGTGGATCTGGTTGTAGAGGCCGAGCTCGTCGATGCGGGCGCGGAGCTTGTTGCGCTGGTCGCCGGAGCCGTAGATGCGCAGCACCCAGTCGGGGCGTACGGCGACGACCTTGGCGAAGGCGTCGACGAGCACCTGGTACTGCTTCTCGGACGCGAGGCGGCCGGCCGCGACGACGGTCTTGCCGGTGCCGTCTGACGGAGCGACGGGCGGCTCGGGGACGCTGTTGGGTATGGAGAGCACCCGGGTGGTGGGCAGCGGCATCTTCTGCCGCCAGACCGCGGCGTCGCCCTCGGAGACGGTCACAAAGGCGTCGATCGCGTCGAGGTGCTCGTACATCTCCTCCCGCAGCGCCGCCTTGTGGTGATTGTGCGTCATGTGCTCCTGCCCGACGCGCACGGCGCCGGCGGGGGCGAACTGGGCGACGTAGGCGACGAGTCCGGGCCGGGTGCCGATGACGATGTCGGCGTCGGAGGCGGCGTAGTGGTCGCGCACGCGCTCGTCGATGAGCTGGTTGTACTCCTTGTAGCGGGCCTCGGCGCGGGGGAAGGCCTTGGCCGGCTGGGAGTAGAGGGGGTGCTTCTGGTCGTTGGCAGGGCTGTTGGGACGGGTGTCCACGAGCGGTACGACCGTGATGCGGGGGTCGATGGCGAAGGCGGATGTGTCGCGGTGGTGGAAGACCGAGACGATCTCGACCTCGTGCCGGTTGGCGAGTTCCTCGGCCAGATTCAGCGTCGTGCGGATCGTTCCGCCGATGCCGTAAATGGTGTGGATGAGGAAAGAGATCTTCATCAGCGCTCCGTTCAATTCTGCTCGGGGACGAACGGGTAGTCCCGTTGCGGCTCGCAGGCTCTACGACTCTTGGCCTTGGCGAGGGCAGCCCCAGCCGGAATTTTACGGCATTTCCGATGATGTCCGCCCCGTCACGAAATGTTCCGCAACCGGACGAGCAGCCCCGCCATTCACCCACATGAGACGGGTAAAGCCGGGGAAGGGTTGCGTCGCGGGCGGGGGTGAGATGGGTGGCGTACACAACATAGTTGGTACGGCGATTCGGGTGGCGTGGGGGGCGGGGCGTGGGGTGCGGCGGGGGGCCGGCGGGCCTCCAACTCCCCCGGCCTGGGGGCATGGCTGGGAACCGTTCCTCGAGGCGGGACGCACCGGACGCGGGGACGAGATCCCCGGGCCCCAGACGCGGTCTGGGGTGACCCCAGCGAGGCGGGATTGGGCACCCAGGCCCGGGTGCCGGGCCACGCCCGAGAAAGGACGGGCCTCCGGCCGAGGACCCGGGCGCCGCCCCGCCCTGCGGGCGTTGGCGGGAACCGGCCTCCGAGGCCGGGCGCGAGACGGCACCGGTCAGGGGGTGCCGCCCCAGACGCCGTCCGGGGGAACTCCTAGCGAGGCCGGCTTGGGCACCCCGGCCCGGTGCCGGGCCACCACACGGCAAGCACCGGCCTCCGGCCGAGGACCCGGGCGCCGCCCCGGCCTCCGAGGCCCGGCACGCCGGACCCGAGACAGCACCGGCCAGGGGGCACCGCTCCAGACACCGTCCGGGGGGACCCAGCAAGGCGGGATTGAGCCCCGGCGCACGTGCCGGGCCACCACACCCGAGGAGGCACCAGCCCCCGGCCGAGGACCCGGGCGGGCGTGGGCGGGAACCGGCCTCCGAGGCCCGGCACGCCGGACCCGAGACGGCACCGGTCAGGGGCGCCGCCCCAGTACACCGTCCGGGGAGACCCCGGCGAGGCGGGATTGGGCCCCGGCCCAGTGCCGGGCCACCACACCTGAGGAAGCACCAGCCCCCAGCCGAGGACCCGGGCGCCGCCCCGGCCTGCGGGCGACGCCAGGAACCGGCCGGCCCGGCACGCCGGACCCGAGACGGCACCAGCCCCCAGCCGAAGACCCACGGCACCGCCCCGGACCCCAGCGAGGCTGGCCCCGGCGCCCCAGCCCAGGCACCCCGCCGCCACCCGCGAGAAAGCGGCCGCCGAGAACCAGCCGTCCCAGCCCGCCTGAGCAAAACGCGCTAGAAGGGCTCGAAGCCCTCGTACTCCTTCTGCGCCTCGTCCCGTTCCGCGTCGCGGTCGCGGCGGCGTTGCGCGGCCGGGCGGGGGGCCTCCAGGCGGTGGTCCTCGCCTCGGCGGCCGAGCATCTCCGCGCCCGCCATCATCGTCGGCTCCCAGTCGAAGACGACCGCGTTGTCCTCGGGGCCGATCGCCACGCCGTCGCCGGACCGTGCGCCCGCCTTCATCAGCTGGTCCTCGACGCCCAGGCGGTTGAGACGGTCCGCGAGGTAGCCGACGGCCTCGTCGTTGTTGAAGTCCGTCTGGCGCACCCAGCGCTCCGGCTTCTCGCCGCGCACCCGGAAGAGGCCGTCCTCCTCCTGGACCACCGTGAAGCCCGTGTCGTCGACCGCCTTCGGGCGGATGACGATCCGGGTCGCCTCCTCCTTCGGCTTCGCCGCACGCGCCTTGGCCACGACGCCCGCGAGCGCGAAGGACAACTCCTTCAGACCCGTGCGCGCCACGGCGGAGACCTCGAAGACCTCGTAGCCGCGCGCCTCGAGATCCGGGCGGATCATGTCCGCGAGGTCCTGGCCGTCGGGGATGTCGATCTTGTTGAGGACGACCATCCTGGGCCGGTCGTCCAGCCCGCCGTACTGCCGCAGCTCCTCCTCGATCACATCGAGGTCGGAGAGCGGGTCGCGGTCCGACTCCAGCGTCGCCGTGTCGAGGACGTGCACGAGCACGCTGCAGCGCTCGACGTGGCGGAGGAATTCGAGGCCCAGGCCCCGCCCCTGGCTCGCACCCGGGATCAGGCCCGGCACGTCGGCGATGGTGTAGACCGTCGAGCCGGCGGTGACGACGCCCAGGTTCGGGACCAGCGTCGTGAAGGGGTAGTCCGCGATCTTCGGCTTCGCCGCGGACAGGACGGAGATCAGCGAGGACTTGCCCGCGCTCGGGTAGCCGACCAGGGCCACGTCCGCCACGGTCTTGAGCTCGAGGACGACGTCACGCGACTCGCCGGGCTCGCCGAGCAGCGCGAAGCCGGGCGCCTTGCGGCGGGCCGAGGCCAGCGCCGCGTTGCCCAGGCCGCCGCGGCCGCCCTGGCCCGCGACGAAGGTGGTGCCCTGGCCGACCAGGTCCGCCAGCACGTTGCCCTGCTTGTCGAGGACGACCGTGCCGTCCGGGACCGGCAGGACCAGGTCCTGGCCGTCCTTGCCGGAGCGGTTGTCGCCCGCGCCGGGCTGGCCGTTGGTGGCCTTGCGGTGGGGGCTGTGGTGGTAGTCGAGCAGCGTGGTCACCGACTGGTCGACGACCAGGATGACGTCGCCGCCACGCCCGCCGTTGCCCCCGTCGGGCCCGCCGAGCGGCTTGAACTTCTCCCGGTGAACGGAGGCGCAGCCGTGGCCTCCGTTACCCGCGGCGGCATGCAGCTCGACGCGGTCCACGAAGGTGGTCATGGGGTGTGCCTCCAGTTACGTACGGACAGTTTTTGTACGGAATGTCTTACGGGTAACACGCGAAAGGCGGACCCGCTTCCCGATGCCGGGAAGCGAAGTCCGCCCTCGCAGAAAATCGCTCTACAGCGGCCGAATTTATTCGGCGACCGGAACGATGTTCACGACCTTGCGGCCACGGTGGGTGCCGAACTGCACCGCACCGGCGTTCAGCGCGAACAGGGTGTCGTCGCCACCGCGACCGACGCCCGCACCCGGGTGGAAGTGGGTGCCGCGCTGGCGGACCAGGATCTCACCGGCGAGCACGACCTGACCGCCGAAGCGCTTCACGCCGAGCCGCTGAGCATTGGAGTCGCGACCGTTCCGAGTGGACGATGCGCCCTTCTTGTGTGCCATGTCTCCTCAGTCCCTTACTTCGCAGCCGTGGGGATACCGGTGACCTTGATCGCCGTGTACTGCTGACGGTGACCCTGGCGGCGGCGGTAGCCGGTCTTGTTCTTGTAGCGAAGGATGTCGATCTTCGCGCCCTTGTGGTGGTCCACGACCTCGGCCGTGACCTTGATGCCGGCCAGCACCCACGGGTCGCTGGTCACGGCTTCGCCGTCGACAACGAGCAGGGTCGAGAGCTCGACCGTGTCGCCAACCTTGGCAGTGGAAATCTTGTCAACCTCAACGATGTCGCCGACAGCAACCTTGTGCTGGCGACCACCGCTGCGCACGATGGCGTACACGCGGATCTCTCTCTCACTCGGGACGGAACCCCTGATGCCAGCCGCTCACACGGGCCGGGGCCCGGAGTGATCCGAATGGACGAGCGGCCTCTCCCGGCGGACCGGGAGGGAGTTGCTCAGGGATGGGCGCATAAAGGAAACACGCCGAGGGTCAAGGCTACGGGCCGCCGTCCGGCGGGTCAAACCGGGTCCCCGCCCCTCACCCTGCCTCCGACCCCATGATCCCACGCTCGGCCGCGCGTTCGAGCCTGTGTACAGTCCGTGAATCTGGCGTGAGGAGCGCGTGGTCCGCATGCGGGGATCGGCATGCGTGGAAAGAAAATATGGGGTGGGGGATGACCGTCAAGGTCACCGTGGTGGTCCCGACGTACAACTCGGGGAAGCTGATCGAACCGCTGATCGACTCGATGCTGAGGCAGTCCCTGCCGCCCGAGGAATTCGAGGTCCTCTTCGTCGACGACGGCTCGAAGGACGACACCCCCGCCCTCCTGGAGGGCCTGGCCGCCGAGCACGAGCACTTCCGCGTGGTCCGGATACCGAACTCCGGCTGGCCCGGAAAGCCCCGCAACGTCGGCGTCGAGCAGGCCAGGGGCGAGTACGTCCAGTTCCTCGACCACGACGACCGCATGGCGCCCCAGGCGCTGGAGCGGCTGTACGAGACCGCCCGGCGCAACGGCTCCGACATCGTGATCGGCAAGGCCGCGAGCAACTTCACCGCCCGCGGCGTCGCCCACGCCCTGATGAGCCGCGCCCGCGAGTCCTGCACCGTGTGGAACGCGCCGCTCGTCGACAGCCTCACCCCGCACAAGATGTTCCGCACCGCGTTCCTGCGCGAGAACCAGATCGTGCACCCCGAGGGCCCCTGGATCCTCGAGGACCAGCTGTTCATGGTCCGCTCCTACCTCAAGGCCGCCGTGGTCTCGATCCCGGGCGACCACGTCTCGTACTACTACTGGGCCCGCGAGGACGAGGGGAACAGCGGCGCCCGCGCCTTCGAGCCGCGCGAGTACTACGGGAACCTGCGCGAGGTCATGCGGACCGTCGTCGACGGCACCGAGCCCGGCCCCCAGCGGGACAGGCTGCTGCGCCGCTTCTACCGGGGCGAGATGCTCAGCAGGCTCGGCGTCCCGGCGCGGGGCGTGACCCACGACCCGCCGTTCACCGAGGACCCCTTCGAGGTCGTCCGCGAGCTCGCCGAGGAGTTCGTCACCGACGGCGTCCACGACGGCATGAACGCCGGCCAGCGGATCCGCTCCACGCTGCTGCGGCAGAACCGGCAGGGCGACCTCGCCGAGTTCACCCGCCGCCAGTACGACCTCAAGGCCCGCTCTGCCCTCGAAGGCGTCTCCTTCGGCCGCGAGCGCGTCCGGGCCTCCTTCACCGCCCGCTTCGAGGAGGAGCCCGGCGGCCCCGGCCTGGTGCTGGCCCGCCGCGGCGACCGCTACTACTACGCGCCCGCGCTCACCGAGGGCGTCCTCGACGAGCTGGTCGACGTCACGGACGAGCTGAAGAGCTTCAAGGCCGAGGTGCAGCTGCGGCACACCGAGACCGCGCACCTGTGGGCGCTGCCGCAGAAGGCGTCCCTGGACCTCCAGGAGGAGGGCGAGCCGGACGCCGAGGGGACCGTGCTCGTACGTCCCGTCGTGCGCGGCGTCGTCGCCGTCGACCCGCGCCGGGCCGCGGGCGGCGGCCCGCTGGAGGACGGCGTGTGGGAGCTGCGGATCCGGCTCACCGGGGCAGGCTTCGACCGCTATGCGCGCCTGGGCGAGAGCAGGGCGGAGGATCTGGCGACGGCCGGACCCGAGGTCGTCGACGGCCGCGCGATACGGCCGGTCCTCGCCGAGGACGGGCTGAGCATCGAGATCGCCGCGACCGACGCGGCGCCGGCGCCGCGCGGCCCGAAGGTGAGCGTGGTCCTGCCGACCGCCGGCGCCGCGCCCGAGGCCGTCCAGGAGACCCTCGCCTCGCTGGCCGCGCAGTCGCTGCCGGCCGCCGACGTCGAGGTGGTCGAGGTCGACGCGAGCGCGGTCCCCTCCGGCGCCGACCCCCGCAACGCCGGGATCGACGCGGCCGGCGGCCAGTACGTCCTGTTCATGGAGGCCGGCGACAGGCTCGCCCCCGAGGCCCTGGAGCGGATGTACGCGTACGGCATGGAGCACGACGCCGACGTCGTCGCCGGCAAGCTCGCGGGCAAGGGCCGGGCCGTGCCGCGGGAGCTCTTCGTGCGCGACCGGCCCGACGCGAGCCTCGCCAAGGACCCGCTGGCGGACAGCCTCACCGCGAACAAGCTGTTCCACCGGGACCTGCTCGCCGCGCACGGCCTGCGCTTCCCCGAGGGCGGACGGCCGCTCGCCGAGCAGGAGTTCACGGTCGTCGCCTATCTGCGGGCGCTGCGCACCGCGGTGCTCGGCTCGTACGTCTGCTACCACTACGGCCCCGCCAAGGCCGCGCCCGCCCCGGCGTGGAGCGCGTACTACACCGCCCTGCGGACCGTCCTGGAGACCGCGAACCGGCTGAGCGAGCCCGGCCCCGCCCGCGACCGGCTGCACCGGCGCTGGCTGCGGGTCGAGATGCTCGACCGGCTCAGCGGCAAGCGGCTGCTGGAGCTGGACGAGGAGGCCCGGCGCGAGCTGTTCCAGGAGATCCGCACGGTCCTCGCCGCCGGCGTCTCCGACAGCGCGATCGGCGGGCTGCCCGTCTCACGGCGGCTGGCCGTCGGCCTGATCGCCGACGACCGGCTGGAGGACCTGGTGGCTCTCGCCGCCTGGGAGGACTCGGTCGCGGGCCGGGTCCGCCTCGACGAGCTGTCCTGGCAGCAGGGCGATCTGTCCCGGCAGCAGGGAGAAACGATTCACCTCGCCTTCGAGGCCGAACTCCACGCCGCCGACGGCCCGGTGGGGGTCGCCGCCACCAGCCCCGGGCAGTACGCGCTCGCCCCGGCCGGACTCCCCCAGGGCCTGCTCGACCGCTTCGCCGGCGAGCCGCTGACCGGCGGCGCCGCCCCGGGCAAGGCCACCGCGGTGCTGGTGCTGCGCGAGCGCGGCAGCGGCGCCGAGTACCGGCTGCGCACCGAGACGACCGTGCGCGGCGCGGACGGCGACAGCCCGCTGACCGTACGGGGAACGGCGCGGCTCGACCCGGCGACGGCGGTCGGCGGCGCACCCCTCGGCGACGGCGTCTGGGACCTGTCCGTGCGCCTGAGCGCGCTCGGCTGGACCAAGTCCGCCCGGCTCGGCGCCCGGCGCGGTCCCCAGGTCCCCGAGGAGCTCGCCGCCATAGCGCACCCGACCGAGCGGGACCGGCGCATCACGCCGTACTGGACCAAGCCGCACGGCGACCTCTCCCTGCGGGTCGCCGTGCCCAAGCCGCCGAAGCCGGCCCCGGCGAAGCCCACGCCCAAGCCGAGCCTGCTGCGACGGGTGGTCCGTCGGCTGCGCCGCGGCTGAGGGCCGGCAGAGCCCCGCGTACGAGACTCGCGTACGAAAAGGGCGGTGGCCCCCTCCGAGGAGGGGGCCACCGCCCTTCGTGCCGAGTGCGACGACCGCGGTCACCAGACCCGCGAGCGAGGCCTACGAACCGGACGCGTCCGCGGACACTCCCGGAAGCGACGTCTGCTCGGCGGCCGCGGTCTTCTTCGAGACCTTCTTCGCGGCCGTCTTCTTCGCCGTCGTCGTCTTCTTCGCCGTCGTCTTCTTGGCGGCGGCCTTCTTCGCCGTGGCCTTCTTGGCGGTCTTGCGAGCCGCCTTCTTGGCCGGAGCGGGAGCCTCGGCGTCGACGTCGGCCGCGGCCTCGGCCGGGGCTTCGGCTGCGGGCTCGGGCTTGGCCTCCGCGGCCGCGGGGACCACGACGATCGCGGTCTCCTCGGCGCCCGAGGGCGAGCCCGCGGGGGCGGTGACCTTGCGGGTCACCCGACGGCGCGCACGCGGCGCCGCGACCGGGGCCGCCTCGGCCGCAGGAGCCACAGGGGCCTCGACCGCCGCCTCGGCCTCGGGGGCCGGCTCGGGCTTGGCCTCGATGACGATCTCCGGCTCGGCGGCCTTCGGGGCGCCGGCGGGAGCGGACGCCTTGCGGGTCGCCCGGCGACGGCCACGAGCGGGCGCGGCCTCGGGCTCTACGGCCGGCTCGGCGACGGGCGCCTCGACAACGGCCTCGGCGGCGGCCTCGACCGGGGCCTGAGCCTCGGCCTTCGGCTCCGTGACGATCTCCGCCGCCGCGGCCTTCCTCGGGGCGCCGGCCGGGGCAGACGCCTTGCGGGTCGCCCGACGACGGCCACGACCGCGTCCTGCGGCCGCCTCCGCCTCGGCGGCGCTGCTGTACAGCTCCTCGTCCGGCACGAACTCCGGCTCCGGGAGCGCCGCCGGGGCGGCGACCTCCGCGGCGAGCTCCGCCTCGGACTCGGCCTCGGTCTCGACGGCCTCGACCTCGTGGACGTGGTCGGCGCCGCCGCGGCCGCGCTTCTTGGCGCGCTTGCCGCCACCGCCGCCGGCCGACGTGGGCTGCTCCATGTGGACGATCACGCCGCGGCCGTTGCAGTGGACGCAGGTCTCGGAGAAGGACTCCAGCAGGCCCTGGCCCACCCGCTTGCGGGTCATCTGGACCAGGCCCAGCGAGGTGACCTCGGCGACCTGGTGCTTCGTACGGTCCCGGCCCAGGCACTCGAGCAGTCGCCGCATGACCAGGTCCCGGTTGGACTCCAGCACCATGTCGATGAAGTCGACGACCACGATGCCGCCGAGGTCGCGCAGCCGCAGCTGGCGCACGATCTCCTCGGCCGCCTCCAGGTTGTTCCTGGTGACGGTCTCCTCGAGGTTGCCGCCCTGACCGGTGAACTTCCCGGTGTTGACGTCGATGACGACCATGGCCTCGGTCTTGTCGATCACCAGCGAGCCGCCGCTGGGCAGCCAGACCTTGCGGTCCAGCGCCTTCATCAGCTGCTCGTCGATGCGGTACGTCGCGAAGACGTCGACCTCGCTCGTCCACCGCTGGAGGCGGTCGACCAGGTCGGGCGCGACGTGCGAGACGTAGCCGTGGATGGTCTCCCATCCCTCGTCGCCGCTGACGATGACCTTCGAGAAGTCCTCGTTGAAGATGTCGCGCACGACGCGGACGGTCATGTCCGGCTCGCCGTACAGCAGGGTGGGGGCGTTCGAGCTGCCGCCGCCCTTGGCCTTCTTCTGGATCTCCTCCCACTGCGACTGGAGCCGCTCCACGTCACGGCGCAGCTCGTCCTCGCTGGCGCCCTCCGCGGCGGTGCGGACGATGACGCCCGCGTCCTCGGGAACGATCTTCTTGAGGATGGTCTTCAGCCGGGCGCGCTCGGTGTCGGGCAGCTTGCGGCTGATGCCGGTCATCGAGCCCTCGGGCACGTAGACCAGGTAGCGGCCGGGCAGGGACACCTGGCTGGTCAGACGCGCGCCCTTGTGGCCGATCGGGTCCTTGGTCACCTGGACCAGGACCGACTGGCCGGACTTGAGCGCGGCCTCGATGCGGCGGGGGCCGTTGGCCATGCCCAGCGCCTCGAAGTTGACCTCGCCGGCGTACAGGACGGCGTTGCGGCCCTTGCCGATGTCGACGAAGGCGGCCTCCATGGACGGCAGGACGTTCTGCACCTTGCCCAGGTAGACGTTGCCGACGTACGAGGTCGACTGCTCCTTGTTGACGTAGTGCTCGACGAGCACGTTGTCCTCGAGGACGCCGATCTGGGTGCGGTCGCCGTGCTGGCGGACGACCATCACACGCTCGACGGCCTCGCGGCGCGCCAGGAACTCCGCCTCGGTGATGATCGGCACCCGGCGGCGGCCCTGCTCGCGGCCCTCGCGGCGGCGCTGCTTCTTCGCCTCCAGACGGGTCGAGCCCTTGATGGACTGCACCTCGTCGGACGGCTCGTCGCTCTTGCGCGGGGCGCGCGGCTCACGGACCTTGACGACCGTGCGCTCCGGGTCGCTGCCCGCGGACTCCTCCTCGCCCCCGGGCTCGCCGCTGCGGCGGCGACGGCGGCGACGGCGACGGCTGCTGCTGGTGCCGGCGGCCGACGGGGTCTCGGTGTCGCCCTCCTCGTCCTCGGCGCCCTCTTCGTCGTACTGCGCCTCCTCGGCGGCGGGCTCCTCGGACTGCTCCTCGCCGCTCTCGTCGGACTCGGCGCTCTCGCCCCGACGGCGGCGACGGCCGCCACGGCGGCGGCGACGCGACGGGCGGTCCTCGTACTCGTCCGACTCCTCGCCCTCGCCGGCCTCGGCGGCCTGCTCGGGCTCGGCCTCGGGCTCCTCGGCGGCGGCGGGCGCGGGCGTCTCGACCGGCTCGGCCTGCTCACCGCGGCGACGGCGACGGCGGCGTCCGGCGGGCTCGGGAGCGACGGTCTCGGCGACCGGCTCGACGACGTCCTCTTCCTCTTCCTCCTGCTCCGCCACGGCGGCGGCGGCCGCGGCGGCGGCCGTCTCCGGGGTCTGGAACATCGGCTCGGTGAACACCGGCGCCTGGAAGACGGCCACGGCGGGCCGCGCGGCACGACGGCCGCGTGCGGGGGCCTCGGACTTCTCCTCGGCCTTCTCGGCCTTGGCGGGCTTCTCCGCCTTCTGGGCCTGCGCCGGCTGGGCCGTGAACTCGGGCGAGACCGCCCGGCGGCGGGAGCGGCCACGGGTGGCGGCCTTCTCGGCGGCGGCGACCTCGGCCTCTTCGGAGGCGATCTGGGCGACCGCGTCGGCGGGCAGGCTCTCGCCGTCCTCGGGCTCGGTCTCCTCGGCGCCGGCCTCGGCGGCCTTCGGGGTCTTGGGGGCGCCGGCGGGCGCGGAGGCACGGCGGCGGGAGCGGCCACGGGGCGCGGGGGCCTCAGCGGGCGCCTCGGCGGGGGCCTCAGCGGCCTCCGGCTCGGCGACGGCCTCGGGGGCCTCAGCGGCTACCTCGGGCTCGGGCGCGGTGACCTTGCGGGTCGCACGACGACGCGTACGCGGCGCAGGGGCCTCAGCAGCGGCCTCGGCCTCCGGCTCGGCGGCAACCTCGGCCACAGGGGCCTCAGCGGCAACCTCAGCCTCGGGCGCGGTCGCCTTACGGGTCGCACGACGACGCGTACGCGGCGCGGGAGCCTCAGCAGCGGCCTCGGCCTCCGGCTCGGCGGCAACCTCGGCCACAGGGGCCTCAGCAGCTACCTCAGCCTCAGGCGCGGTGACCTTGCGGGTCGCACGACGACGAGCACGCGGCGCAGGAGCCTCAGCAGCGGCCTCGGCCTCCGGCTCAGCGGCAACCTCGGCCACAGGAGCCTCAGCGGCAACCTCAGCCTCAGGCGCGGTCGCCTTACGGGTCGCACGACGACGAGCACGCGGCGCAGGGGCCTCAGCAGAGGCGGCCTCCGGCTCGGCGGCGGCGGAAGCAGCGGCGGACCCCGTCTCGGCAGCGGCGGCGGCAGAGGTCTCCGTGACCTCCGCGGACTCGCCCGCGGCCGCCGACGGCGGACCCGCGGGACGCGACGCGGCGCGACGCCTACGGCGAGGCGGCAGCGTGTCGCTGGGGGAATTGTTCTCGGTCTCTCCGGCGGTGCCGGATTCGTTCTCGAGCATGCGGGCGGTTCTCCCGTCACGCTCCCGGGCGCCGCGCCTGATCCGGTCCGGCCGGCGGCCGCGTGATGTGCGCGGCCCCGCCGTCCGGGGCGCGGGCGCCGCACGGGAGCTGATGTATGGCTCGCCGGTTCCGTACGCGATGTACGCACGGCCTGGCGAAAGTCTCCTGGTCTTGCGCGGCCCGACCCAGGTGGCTCCCGAGTACCAGGGCTGCGCTACAACGACTGTCCTTACGCGGCGGGACCTTCGGGCGCCGTCGCTGGGGCGGTCTCGGCGGCCTTGGGTGGGGCGGCCAGGACTGCCTCGCGGTCGGGCGCGAGCGGGTCGGTCACCGTGCCGGACTCCTCGTCGAAGAGCCCCTGCGCCAGCCTGGTCACCGCTGCGGGGACCGGCGGCGCCAGGTCGGCCACAGCTCGGAGACCAGACAGGACGTCGTCGGGTCGTACGGCAGGTGTCACGTGCCGAACAACCAGCCGCAGTATCGCACAGGGCCCGACCCCGGGCCTATCAGCCTGGGGAGGAAGTGCCTGCAGCTCGGCGACGGCGCCGCGGGCGTCGAAGGTCCGCATGCCGTTCTTCGTCCGCCGTTCGACCTCAACGGTCTCGGCGGCGAGGAAGGCGGCGACGGCCGACGACGCGCTGTCGACGTCCACGCCGTCCAGCCGCAGCTCCCACACGGAGGCGGTCAGCCGGTCGGCGAGCCCGGAGGTGTGGGCCTCCACGGCGTCGGTGATGTCGAGCCCGTCCGGCAGCGACTCGTCGAGCAGCTCGCGCAGCTTGTCGGGGTCGCGGTGCTGGGTGAGGGCGATCTCCAGATACTCGGCCTCGCTGCCCGTGCCGGTGGGTGCGGCATTGGCGTAGGAGACCTTGGGGTGCGGGGTGAAGCCCGCCGAGTACGCCATGGGCACCTCGGCGCGGCGCAGCGCCCGCTCGAAAGCGCGCTGGAAGTCGCGGTGGCTGGTGAACCGGAGGCGGCCGCGCTTGGTGTAGCGCAGTCGGATGCGCTGCACCGCCGGTGCGGGCGGCGGGCCTTCGGGCTGTCGCTTGCCCAGTGGTTCTTCTCCTCGGTGCGGGGCGGGCGCGGGTGGCGCGCCGCCCTCGGTGCGTTGCGTGTGCTCCCCGGGGCCCGCCCGGCTCACCCCTGCTTGTGCAGGGAGATCTCGGGTCCGGGCGCCGCGCCGGGAACAGTAGTCGTGCTACCCAGAGTACGCGCATGACGCACACCCGGTTCCACAGCCTCGGGCGGCACGGGGCCGCCGACCAGCGCGCGCCAGCCGTCGCGCCGGGCCTGGCGGACCATCTCGCCCGCCGAGCGGAGAGCGTCCCGGGTCGCCCGGCCCGCCGCGACGGCGGCCTGCTTGGCCGGCCGCCAGACCATGTCGCGCACGGCGTGCCCCACAGGGGTGCACACGCTCTGGTAGAACCAACGCGCCGGGCACCCGACAAGATTCCAGGCGAGCCACTTGATCCCGCGGCCGACGGCGCGCGAGATGTACCCGGCGACGCGCCAGGCGACGCGGACCGCCTCGACGATCTCGCGGCCCAGGGGGGCGAGGACGCGCCGGTACACCCAGACCACGGGCGCGACGAGCAGGGTCGTCGTCAGCCAGACGAGCGCGGCCCAGACTCCGCGGCAGACTGCGGCGATACCGTGGCCGAGCGGGGTCAGCACCCACCGGTAGATCCACACGGCGGGGGCGACCAGCCCGTACATCACCACCGGCACGACGAGATACCGCCACAGCGCGACCCACGGCCAGACGAAGAGCGCCTTGCCGACGAAGGCCAGCACCGTCGCGATGCCGTGGCCGAGCGGGGTCAGCAGCGTCCGGTAGATCCAGACGACGGGCGCGACCAGCAGATTCTCGACGAGCCAGGCGATCCCGTGGCCGAGCGGGGTGAGCAGCGTGCGGTAGATCCACACCGCCGGGGCGACCAGCCCGTACATCACCACCGGCACGACGAGATAGCGCCACAGCGCCACCCACGGCCAGACGAAGAGCGCCTTGCCGACGAAGACGGCCAGCCAGAGCACGCCCATCCCCAGCGGGGTGAGGACCTTCTCGTAGAACCAGCTCAGCGCGCGGCCCAGTGGGCGCAGCAGCGCGCGGTCGATCGCCCGGCCGCAGACGACGAGCAGATCCCAGACCATCCGCAGGGGAACGACGAGGACGAGCACGACGATCCGCACCGGAATCCGGATGACCGTGGTCAGACAGCCCTCGCCCGGCTCGTAGTGCGCCGGCGCCTGGTGGCTCCCGTACCTCTGAGGAGGCTGGGGCGGCTGAGGCGACTTCTCGAAGTTCATGTCAGACATGACGCGTCACAGCCCCGCTCGGATCCCGTACCTGCGCTTCTGCCTCGCGGACGCCCTCGAAGAGGCCGCCGTTCGCCCCGACCGCCGTACGTGACTCCGAGTTGACGGACCGACAGCCGACGAGAAGGCCGCGGCGGCGGGAAAGACGGCCCCGCGTCGCACCGCCGAACGACGCGTGCGCACGCACGACAGGGGCTATGAGCTGGGGCATTGGGCCATTGTGCCCGGCACGCAGAAAGGCCCGGCCAGGGGGGCGCCCCTATGGCCGGGCCTTCTTCCAAGCCCTGTGCGCTACTTGACGACCGTCAGCGGCAGCAGCTTCTTGCCGGTCGGGCCGATCTGGATGTGCGTGTCCATCTGCGGGCACACGCCGCAGTCGAAGCACGGCGTCCAGCGGCAGTCCTCGACCTCTGTCTCGTCCAGCGCGTCCTGCCAGTCCTCCCAGAGCCAGTCCTTGTCGAGACCGGAGTCCAGGTGGTCCCAGGGCAGGACCTCCTCGTAGGTGCGCTCACGCGTCGTGTACCAGGCGACGTCGACGCCGACGTCGGGCAGCGTCTTCTCCGCGCACTTCATCCAGCGGTCGTACGAGAAGTGCTCGCGCCAGCCGTCGAAGCGGCCGCCGTCCTCGTAGACCGCGCGGATGACGGATCCGATGCGGCGGTCGCCGCGCGAGAGCAGGCCCTCGACGATGCCGGGCTTGCCGTCGTGGTAGCGGAAGCCGATGGAGCGGCCGTACTTCTTGTCGCCGCGGATCTTGTCGCGCAGCTTCTCAAGACGCGCGTCGGTCTCCTCGGCGCTCAGCTGCGGGGCCCACTGGAAGGGCGTGTGCGGCTTGGGCACGAAGCCGCCGATGGAGACCGTGCAGCGGATGTCGTTCTGACCGGAGACCTTGCGGCCCTCGGCGATGACGTTGACCGCCATGTCGCCGATCTGCAGGACGTCCTCGTCGGTCTCGGTGGGCAGGCCGCACATGAAGTACAGCTTCACCTGGCGCCAGCCGTTGCCGTACGCGGTGGAGACGGTACGGATCAGGTCCTCTTCCGAGACCATCTTGTTGATGACCTTGCGCATGCGCTCGGAGCCGCCCTCGGGGGCGAAGGTCAGACCGGAGCGGCGGCCGTTGCGGGTCAGCTCGTTGGCCAGGTCGACGTTGAACGCGTCGACGCGGGTGGACGGGAGGGACAGACCGATCTTGTCCTCCTCGTACCGGTCCGCGAGGCCCTTGGCGACGTCGCCGATCTCGCTGTGGTCCGCGGAGGAGAGCGAGAGCAGGCCGACCTCCTCGAAGCCGGTCGCCTTGAGGCCCTTCTCCACCATGTCGCCGATGCCGGTGATGCTTCGCTCCCGCACGGGGCGCGTGATCATGCCGGCCTGGCAGAAGCGGCAGCCGCGGGTGCAGCCGCGGAAGATCTCCACGGACATCCGCTCGTGGACGGTCTCGGCGAGCGGGACCAGGGGCTGCTTGGGGTAGGGCCACTCGTCCAGGTCCATGACGGTGTGCTTGGACACGCGCCACGGCACGCCGGAGCGGTTGGGCACGACGCGGGCGATACGGCCGTCGGGGAGGTACTCGACGTCGTAGAAGCGCGGGACGTAGACGCCGCCGGTCTTCGAGAGCCGGAACAGCACCTCGTCGCGCCCGCCCGGGCGGCCCTCGGCCTTCCAGGCGCGGACGATCTCGGTGATCTCCAGGACCGCCTGCTCGCCGTCGCCGATGACCGCGCAGTCGATGAACTCCGCGATCGGCTCGGGGTTGAAGGCGGCGTGGCCGCCGGCCAGCACGATCGGGTCGTCGAGGCCGCGGTCCTTCGCCTCCAGCGGGATGCCCGCGAGGTCGAGCGCGGTGAGCATGTTGGTGTAGCCGAGCTCGGTGGAGAAGCTCAGCCCGAAGACGTCGAAGGCGCCGACGGGGCGGTGGCTGTCCACGGTGAACTGCGGGACCTTGTGCTCGCGCATCAGCTCCTCGAGGTCCGGCCAGACGCTGTACGTGCGCTCGGCCAGCACGCCCTCGCG
This sequence comes from Streptomyces sp. NPDC051907, assembly GCF_040681075.1. Taxonomy (NCBI): domain Bacteria; kingdom Bacillati; phylum Actinomycetota; class Actinomycetes; order Kitasatosporales; family Streptomycetaceae; genus Streptomyces; species Streptomyces sp. NPDC051907. The sequence goes on from NZ_JBFAYB010000021.1 coordinate 31,326, forward strand.
CTCGTTGAGGACCTCGTAGAGGATCATGACGCCCTGGTTGGGCAGCCCGACCTCGTAGGCGTCCGGGTACATCAGCGCCCAGCGCACGTCGCACGAGTCCCACGGCTTGACCGTGGAGTTGAGCTCGCCGCCGACGTACTGGATCGGCTTCTGCACGTGCGGCAGCAGAGCTTCGAGCTGTGGGAAGACAGACTCGGCAGCAGACATCTCCGGACCTTCGTGAGCTGGCAGGGGTGACCATCAAGCGTAACCCGAGGCTCAGCCGCTCAGCGCCGCCCGAAGATCCACATCCGACGCCTTCCGCCAGACCTCGGGCAGCTCGCGCTCGCGCTCCGCGCCCGCCGCCTCCTCCTGGCCGTAGAGAAGTCCCCAGGTGAACGCCGACTCGCCGGCCGCGTGCGCCTGGATCCCCAGGTCGCGCAGGGCCTCGCGCGCCACCACGCTGTCCTGGTGGTCGCCGAGCACCGTCTGCACGGCCTTCATCCGTTTGGCGAACCGCTTCGCGGGCTTGCCCAGCGCGGGCGTCGCCGCCTCCGCCGCGTACCGGGCGCGCTTGGCGGCCTTGCGGGCGTCGTGCATGGCCAGGTCCCGGTCGTGGCCCGGGGGCAGGTCGAGGGCGTGCTCGACGCGGGCGGCGAGGCGGTCGTAGTCCTTGAGGACCGCCGCGGGCAGCACCCGCGCGGCCGGTCCCGCGGCGGCCTTGCGCAGCGGCGGGTCGGCGAGCAGCGCGTCCAGGGAGTCCAGCAGCTCGAGGTAGCGCTTGCCGTCGAGGACGGCGAGCGTTCGGCGGCGGGAGCCCGCGCCGTGCGCTCCCGTCCAGATGCGCAGCCTGCCGCGGACCGGGCCGAGCAGCAGCGTCCTGGGGACCTCGTCGATGCGGCTCTTGAGCCGCTCGGTGAGCACCTCTTGGTCGCGGGCGACGCCCAGCTCGGCGGCGAGCCACTTGAGCTCTTCGCCGATGGGGTCGGTGACCGTGCGGTCGACGACTTTCCGGTAGGTCTTGAACGCGCTGCGCAGCCGGCGGGTGGCGACGCGCATCTGGTGCACGGAGTCGGGCAGGTCGCGGCGGACGGCGGGGTCGTAGGCGAGGATGGCGTCTACCTGTTCGCGCAGGTAGGCGAGGATGTGGTGGCCGGCGCTGTCGGGCGCGGCGCGCTCGTCGGCCTCGTCGGCCTCGGCGGCCCTCCCGCCCGTGGACGCCTTAGGGGCCTGCTCGCCCGTGGACGTCTCGGAGTCCTCGGCCGCCTTCGAGTCCTTGGCTCTCTTGCTCTTCTTGGTCTTCCCGGGCCCCTCGGGGGCCGTCTCCGTCAGCGCCCTCGCCAGCTTGGACGGCGAGTCCGCCGGCCGCACGCCCGCCTTGCGGAGCTTCTTGTCGACCGCGTCCAGGAACGCCGGGTCCCCGTCGTCCGCGAGCTCGACCTCGATCTCGTCCCACTGGGCCGTGCGCCCGCCGCCGCCCTTCGACAGCCGCTCCGCGCGGACCGCGTCCCTGCTCACCTCGGCGAGCAGCGCCCCGTCCGCGTCGACCAGATGGAGGACCTCCCTGGCGGAGATCAGGCGTACGACGGGGATCGGCTCGGCGTCCCGGGTGCGGGCGTGCACCAGGCCGGCGAGGCTGCGTGGAATCTCGTCGGACAGGGGCGCGGCGATCTCGTCCCGCACGCCCGGCGCGACCGGGAGCTTGAGATGCCAGCCGGCGTCCGCGCCGCCGGTGCGGCGGCGCAGGGTGATGCCCGCGGCCGCGAGTCTGAGGTCGGCCGTGTCGTAGTAGACGGCGTCGAGTTCGACGACGCCCTGGTCCAGCACGGAGGAGACGCCGTCCACACGGGTCAGGTCCGGCAGCTCGGTCTCGGGGGTGGCTTCGTACTTCCGCTCGATCTCGCGCTTGGTGTCCGCCATGCACCGAATTTAGTTCCCTATTCGGTCTTGCGGCAGCCCTGTGCGCGATCTAGGCCGTTATCGGTCGCTGGACCCGGATCGACTGGAGCAGTCCGATCGCCACCCACACCGCGAACATGGACGATCCGCCGTACGAGACGAACGGCAGCGGCAGCCCGGCGACCGGCATGATGCCGAGGGTCATGCCGATGTTCTCGAAGGACTGGAAGGCGAACCAGGCGATGATGCCGGCCGCGACGACCGTGCCGTACAGCTCGGTCGTCTCGCGCGCGATCCGGCAGGCCCGCCAGAGCACCACGCCGAGCAGCAGCAGGATCAGTCCCGCGCCGAGGAAGCCGAGCTCCTCGCCGGCGACCGTGAAGACGAAGTCCGTCTGCTGTTCGGGGACGAATTGGCCGGTGGTCTGCGAGCCCTTGAACAGGCCCGTGCCCAGCAGTCCGCCGGAGCCGATCGCGATCCGCGCCTGGTTGGTGTTGTAGCCGACGCCGGCCGGGTCGAGCTCGGGGTTGGCGAAGGCGGCGAAGCGGTTGATCTGGTACTCGTCGAGCAGGCCGAGGGCGGTGACCAGCACGGCGCCGCCGACGCCCGCGCCGACGAGTCCGAGGACCCAGCGGTTGGAGGCGCCGGAGGCGAGCAGCACGCCGAGCACGATGACCGCCATCACCATCACCGAGCCGAGGTCCGGCATGAGCATGACGATGGCCATCGGCAGGACGGCGAGCCCGAGGGACTTGGCGACCGTGCGATGGTCCGGATGGACCAGGTCGCCGGCGTCGACCCGGGCGGCGAGCATCATCGCCATCCCCAGAATGATCGTGATCTTCACGAACTCCGAGGGCTGGAGGGAGAAGCCGCCGCCGAGCACGATCCACGCGTGCGCGCCGTTGATCGTCGCGCCGAGCGGGGTGAGGACCAGCAGGACGAGCACGACGGACAGCCCGTACAGCACCGGGACCGCGCCGCGCAGGGTGCGGTGTCCGAGCCAGATCGTGCCGATCATCAGGGCGATGCCGATGCCGGTGTTGAGGGCGTGCCGGAAGAAGAAGTAGTACGGGTCGCCCTGGTTGAGCTCGGTGCGGTTGCGCGTCGCCGACCACACCAGGAGCGAGCCGACGGCGGAGAGGGCGATCGAGCAGAGCAGTATGGGCCAGTCGAGTCTGCGCACCACGGAGTCGCGGGCGCTCATTCTCGACCAGAGCCCGCCGCGCTCGGGCCCGTAGCCGGAGACGGAGAAGCCATTGGCGCCGGCCATGTCGCTAGTCCCTCCACGCGGGCGGGCCCGCGAGCTGCTGCTTGTCGGCCGGAGGCTTCGGCCGCTGGTACGGCTTGATCTTCGGGGCGTCGATGGAGCCGTCCGACTGGATCTTGGGCAGCCCCTTCTGCGGCTGGGGCAGCAGGGCCTTCTTCAGGTCCTGGCTGCCCTCGTCGTCGAGCCCGTACATCGCCTCGTAGATGTTGCGGACGGCGGGGCCGGAGGCTCCGGAGCCGGTGCCGCCCTGGGCGATCGTCATGATGATCGTGTAGTCGTCGGTGTACGAGACGAACCACGAGGTCGTCTGCTTGCCGTAGACCTCGGCGGTTCCGGTCTTGGCGTGCATCGGGATCTTGTCCTGCGGCCAGCCGCCGAATCGCCAGGCGGCCGATCCGCGGGTGGTGACTCCCGCGAGTGCTTCGTCTATCTGCGACCTGGTCTTGGCGTCCATGGGCAGCTTGCCGTGCGCCTTGGGCGCGATCTCCTCGACCGACTTGCCGTCGGGGCTGACGACGGCCTTGCCGATGGTGGGGTTGTAGAGGGTGCCGCCGTTGGCGATGGCCGCGTAGACGGTGGCCATCTGGATCGGGGTGACGAGGGTGTCTCCCTGGCCGATGGAGTAGTTGACGGAGTCACCGGCCCTTATCCGGTTGCCCTCCAGGCAGCCCTCGTACGCGATCTTCTCGACGTACGTGCCGTTCTTCTTGCCCTGCTTGCACCAGGCGTCCTTGTTGGCCTCCCAGAAGCTCTGCTTCCACTGGCGGTCGGGGACGCGGCCGGTGACCTCGTTGGGGAGGTCGATGCCGGTCTCCTTGCCGAGGCCGAACTGGTGGGCGGTCTTGTAGAACCAGTCCGCGGTGTTCTTCTTCGGCTTCATGCCCCCGTCCTTCAGCCACTCCTGGTGGGAGAGGCCGTAGTAGACGGTGTCGCAGGAGACCTCGAGGGCGCGGCCGAGGCTGATGCTGCCGTAGCCCTTGGACTCGAAGTTCTTGAAGACCTGGCCGCCGACGGAGTACGAGCTGGGGCAGGGGTAGTCGCCGTCGAACTCGTACCCGGCGTTGACCGCGGCGGTCGAGGAGATCACCTTGAAGATCGAGCCGGGGGCCGCCTGGCCCTGGATCGCGCGGTTGAGCAGCGGATAGTTGGAGTTCTTGCCGGTCAGCCGCGCGTAGTCCTTGCCGGAGATGCCGCCGACCCAGGCGTTGGGGTCGTACGTCGGCTGGGAGGCCATCGAGACGATCCGGCCGGTCTTGTTCTCCATGACGACCACGGCGCCGGCGTCGGCCTTGTAGTTCTCGTTCGTGTTCCGGTCGAACCCCTTGCGGGCTTCCTTCATCGCGTCGTTGAGCTCGAACTCGGCGACCGCCTGGACGCGCGCGTCGATGGAGGTGACGAGGTTGGCGCCGGCCTGGGCCTCGTCCCGCTCGGCCTCGCCGATGACCCGGCCGAGGTTGTCGACCTCGTAGCGGGTGACGCCGGCCTTGCCGCGCAGGGCCTTGTCGTAGGTGCGCTCCAGGCCGGAGCGGCCGACCTGGTCGGAGCGGAGGAACGGCGAGTCCGTGTCCTTGGCCTTCTCGATCTCCTCGTCGGTGACGGGCGAGAGGTAGCCGAGGACCTGGGCGGTGTTGGTCTTGCCGGGCGCGCTGTAGCGGCGCACGGCGGTGGGCTGGGCGGTGATGCCGGGGAAGTCCTCGGCGCGCTCGCGGATCTGGAGGGCCTGCTTGGGCGTCGCCTCGTCGGTGACCGGGATCGGCTGGTAGGGCGAACCGTTCCAGCAGGGCTGGGGGGTCTTGGCGTCGCAGAGCCTGACCTTGTCCATGACGTCTTTCGGCTTCATGCCGAGGACGCCGGCGAGGCGCGTGAGGACGGCCTCCCCGTCGTCCTTCATCTTCATGAGGTCGGTGCGGGACGCGGAGACGACCAGCCGGGTCTCGTTGTCGGCGAGCGGGACGCCGCGGGCGTCGAGGATCGAGCCGCGGACGGCGGGCTGGACGACCTGCTGGACGTGGTTGTTCTTCGCCTCGTCGGTGTACTCGTCGCCGTTGCGGATCTGGAGGTACCAGAGCCGGCCGCCGAGGGTGAGCAGAAGGGAGAAGACGAGTACCTGGATGATGATCAGCCGGATCTGGACCCGGGGGGTCCGCCCGGTCTCCGGAATGTTGCTCACGCTGCCCCCTCGGTCACAGTCGCTTGACTCCCTTGATACGCCCGGCGCGTGAGGCCCGCGTCCTGGCCGCCTTCACTCGCAGTCCGCCCCGCTGGCGCCCGATGCGCAGCCCGGTGCCGGAGGAGAGCCAGCCGGACGCGACGTCCGTGCCACTGCCTCCGCCACCCGAGGACTCGGCCAGCGGATCGTTCTCGGCACGTCTGGCGAGCCCCATGATCAGCGGCACGGTGAACGGCGCGAGCAGCAGGTCGTAGACGGCGGCCGTGAACAGCAGGCTGCCCAGACCCACATGGCGGGCGGCGGTGTCGCCGACGAGCGCGCCCACTCCCGCGTACAGCAGGGTCGAGCCGACGGCGGCGGCGACGACCACCAGCATCGGTCCGGTGGCGGACTTGAGCTGGCCGCTGTCGGGCTTCACCAGGCCCGCGAGGTAGCCGATCACACAGAGCACCAGCGCGTAGCGGCCGGCGGCGTGGTCGGCGGGCGGGGCGAGGTCGGCGAGCAGGCCCGCGCCGAAGCCGATGAAGGCGCCGGCCATGTGTCCGTAGACGAGGGCGAGTCCGAGGACCGTGAGCAGCAGCAGATCGGGGACGGCGCCGGGGAGCTGGAGGCGGGCGAGCACGGAGACCTGGACGACGAGGGCGACCACGACGAGTGTCGTGGAGAGCAGCACCCGGTTGAAACGCATGGGACGGATCAGCTCCTACTGCTCGTCGTTCAGGCCGTCGGCGCCGCCCGGGTCCTGGGCGGCTGGATCCTCGGTTCTGCCCGGCTCCGGGCTCAGGCCCGGGATCGGGGCGCCGCCGCCCTGCTGCTGGAGGCCGCCCTGGCCCTCGAACTGGCCGCCCGCGGACGGGGTGACCGTCACCGTGACGGTGGGCGTGGGCTTCGGCTTGGCCGGCTTGGGCGGCAGCACCGCGTCGCGCGGGTCGGAGCGGGGAGCCTGGACGACGACGCCGACGATGTCGAGCTTGGTGAAGCCGACGTACGGACGGACGTAGATGTTCCGGGTGAGGTCGCCGCCGGAGGGGTCGACGCGGACGACCTCGCCGACCGGGACGCCGGGCACGAAGGGCTTGTCGGCCTGGGAGCCGAAGGTGACGAGCCGGTCGCCCTTGCTCACCTTGGCCTTGCCGTTGAGCAGCTGCACCATCAGCGGCCGGTCGCCCTGGCCGGTGGCGAAGCCGAGCTCGTCGGTCTTCTCCATCCGGGTGCCGACGGTGAAGTCGGGGTCGTTGGCGAGCAGCACGGTCGCGGTGCTGGGTCCGACGGTGGTGACCCGGCCGACGAGTCCGTCGCCGTTGAGCACGGTCATATCGCGGCGGATGCCGTCGTTGGAGCCGGCGTCGATGGTCACGGTCCAGGAGAAGCCCTGGGCCGCTCCTATGGCGATGACCTCGGCGCCCTTGATGCCGTACTGGCCGGCGCCCGCCGTCTTGAGCATCTTGTCGAGCTCGCGCAGTCTGCTCTGGTTGCGTGTGTCGCTGCCGAGCTTCTGCTTCAGCTCGGCGTTCTGCCGCTCCAGCTCGCTGATGCGGTCATGGCGCTCGCCGGAGTCCCGAACGGCTCCGATCGCGTTGCCGATCGGGTCGACGGCGGCCGCGACGCCATTCTCGACCGGTCCGAAGACCGTGGCGGCGGCCTGCCGGGCGCCGTCGACCGGCGACTCCTCGCCTCCGCGGATATCCACCGTGATCAATGCGAACGCGATGGCGATCAGCAGCACCAGGAGCAGCCGGCTCTCTCGTGTGTCCCTCACGTGCGGCGGCCGTGCCTTCCTCATAGGAATATTGGTGTCTGTATATCAACGATCCGCCGTACGGGTCGGCAGGCCCCCATACGGGCGGTCCCCCTGCGCCAGCAGCGGCGCAGGGGGTGGACGGTACGATCCGCCGCTGCGCCGCTAGCGGCGTGGCTGGGCGTCCAGCACTTGCTGGAGCGCCTCGAACTCCTCGACGCACTTGCCGGATCCGAGGGCCACCGAGTCCAGGGGGTCCTCGGCGATATGGATCGGCATCCCGGTCTCGCGGCGCAGCCGCTCGTCCAGGCCGCGCAGGAGCGCGCCGCCGCCGGTGAGGACGATGCCGCGGTCCATGACGTCGCCGGAGAGCTCCGGCGGGCACTTGTCGAGCGTGGTCTTCACCGCGTCGACGATCGCGTTGACCGGTTCCTCGATGGCCTTGCGGACCTCCGCCGCGGAGATGACCACGGTCTTGGGCAGACCGGAGACGAGGTCACGGCCGCGGATCTCGGTGTGCTCGTCCTTGTCCATGTCGTACGCGGAACCGATGGTGATCTTGATGCTCTCGGCGGTCCGCTCGCCGAGCAGAAGGGAGTATTCCTTCTTGATGTGCTGGATGATCGCGTTGTCCAGCTCGTCGCCGGCCACGCGGATGGACTGTGCTGTGACGATTCCGCCAAGAGAGATGACGGCGACTTCGGTGGTCCCGCCGCCGATGTCGACGACCATATTGCCGGTGGCTTCATGGACCGGGAGTCCGGAGCCGATGGCCGCGGCCATGGGCTCCTCGATGATGTGCACCTGTCGGGCGCCCGCCTGCGTCGAGGCCTCGATGACCGCGCGGCGCTCAACGCCCGTGATGCCGGAGGGCACACAGACGACGACGCGCGGACGGGCGAGGTACCGGCGCTTGTGGATCTTCAGGATGAAGTAGCGGAGCATCCGCTCGGTGATCTCGAAGTCGGCGATGACGCCGTCCTTCAAGGGTCGGACGGCAACGATGTTGCCCGGTGTCCGACCGATCATCTTCTTCGCCTCGGCGCCGACCGCGAGAATGCCGCCCGTGTTGGTGTTGATGGCGACGACGGACGGCTCGTTGAGGACGATCCCCCGGCCCCTGACGTACACCAGCGTGTTGGCGGTCCCGAGGTCGACAGCCATGTCACGGCCGATGAACGACATGTTGTACCCCATGAGGATGCGTCTGGCCTTCCCAAATCGAGCATTGATGGCTTATTAGGACGGCGAGGTGGGTGCTGTGGCGTGAAGGCTTCCATCGTAGTGCCGCCTACACGGACACCGCGCGGTGGACCACCTCCCTATAGGTGACGAGGTGTCGCAGCGATGCGTTCCCGCAATACGCTCGCATATACCTGGGGGCGACCGAAATTCAATCGGTCGCCCCAGGTCAATGGGCGCGTATGGCTGACGCCCAATCAGGAAAGGCCGGGGAAGAAAATCTTGAGTTCCCGAATGGCGGACTCCTCGGAGTCCGAGGCGTGGATCAGGTTCTCCCGCACGATGGTGCCGAAGTCACCGCGGATGGAGCCGGGCGCGGCGGCGATCGGGTCGGTGGGGCCGGCGAGCTGGCGCACGCCCTCGACGACCCGCTCGCCGTCGACGACGAGGGCGACGACCGGACCGGACTGCATGAACTCGACGAGCGGCTCGTAGAACGGGCGGCCGACGTGCTCGGCGTAGTGCTGCTCGAGGAGGGCACGGTCGAGAGTGCGCAGCTCCAGCGCGGCGATGGTCCAGCCGGCCTTGGCCTCGATCCGGCCGATGATCTCGCCGACCAGACCGCGGCGTACGGCGTCGGGCTTGAGCAGGACGAGCGTGCGCTGGCTCACGGGGGTGGGCTCCTTCTGTCACAGGTATGCGGTAGTCCGAGGCTACCGGTCCCCCACGCCTTCCCCACGTCCACCCCGGCCCTCAGCGAAGGGCCCCCATTCAGCCCCGCCGGCGATTGAGGCGCACCCCACCCTGGCAGGCGGCCCGCACGTTCAGCCTCGCTGGGGCCCCCCGGACGGAGTCTGGGGGAGATTGAGGCGCGGGGCCCGGGGCGGAGCCCCGCAGGCAACCCGCACGCAACCCCCACCCTCAGCCCGCCTCCGCCGCCCATCTCGCCTTCGCCTCGTCGATCTTCCGCCCGTAGTACACCGACGCCCCCCACAGCCCCGCGAACAGCGCGCCCAGGAAGAACATCGTCGGAAGCACGAACCCGCTGACGATCAGCGCGATCTGCAGCGCCCAGCCCAGCTGGACCCCGCCCGGGCGGGTGATCATCCCGCACAGGACGACGGAGAGCAGCATCGCCACCCCGCACACCGTCCACACCGTCGCCATGGAGTGGTCGTCGGACTTCATCGCGACCAGCCCCGCGAAGCCGATCACGAAGACCTCGCTGATCAGCGTGGAGGCACAGAGCGTACGCACCGGATGTCAGCCCTTCCCCAGCAGCAGCCGGGCTTCGCCGACCGTGATCACGGAGCCGGTCACCAGGACGCCCGCGCCCGCGAACTCCGACTCCTCCTCGGCGAGCGTGATCGCCGCCTCCAGGGCGTCGTCCAGCCGCGGCTCCACGACCACCCGATCGTCCCCGAAGACCTCGACGGCGACCGCCGCCAAGTCGTCCGCGTCCATCGCGCGATGGCTGGAGTTCTGGGTGACCACGACCTCGGCGAAGATCGGCTCGAACGCCTCCAGGAAGCCCCGGACGTCCTTGTCGCCGCTCGCTCCGACCACGCCGATGAGGCGGGAGAAGCCGAAGGACTCGGTGACCCCCGCCGCGGCGGCTCGCGCCCCCGCGGGGTTGTGCGCGGCGTCCAGGACGACCGTCGGGCTGCGGCGCACGACCTCCAGACGGCCGGGCGAGGCCACCGAGGCGAACGCGCCGCGGATCGTGTCCATGTCCAGGGTGCGCGCCTCCCCGGCGCCGACGCCGAAGAACGCCTCCACCGCCGCCAGCGCGACCGCCGCGTTGTGCGCCTGGTGCGCGCCGTACAGGGGGAGGAAGACCTCTTCGTACTCCCCGCCGAGCCCGCGCAGGGTCACCAGCTGGCCGCCGACGGCGACTTCGCGGGAGACCACGCCGAACTCCATGCCCTCGCGGGCGACCGTCGCGTCGACCTCGACGGCCTTCTTCAGCATCACCTGAGCGGCGTCCACCGGCTGCTGCGCCAGGATGACCGTGGCGCCCTGCTTGACGATCCCGGCCTTCTCCACGGCGATCTCGGCGGTCGTGGAGCCCAGCCGGTCGGTGTGGTCCAGGTCGATCGGGGTGACGACGGCGACCGAGCCGTCCATCACGTTCGTCGCGTCCCAGCTGCCGCCCATGCCGACCTCGACGACCGCGACGTCCACGGGCGCGTCCGCGAAGGCGGCGAAGGCCATGCCGGTCAGCACCTCGAAGAAGGAGAGCCGGTACTCCTGCTGGCCGTCGACCATCTCGATGTACGGCTTGACGTCGTCATACGTCTCGATGAAGCGCTCGGCCTCGATCGGCGCGCCGTCCAGGCTGATCCGCTCGGTGATCGACTGCACGTGCGGCGAGGTGTACCGCCCGGTGCGCAGGTCGAACGCGGCGAGGAGGGCCTCGATCATGCGGGCCGTGGACGTCTTGCCGTTCGTCCCCGTGATGTGGATCGAGGGGTACGCCCGCTGGGGCTCGCCCAGGACGTCCATCAGCGCCGCGATACGGGTGACCGAGGGCTCCAGCTTGGTCTCGCCCCAGCGCGTCGCCAGGTCCGCCTCGACCGCCCGCAGCGCCTTGTCCACCTCCGGGTCCGCGGGCCGGGCGGGCACCGGGTCGCCCGTCGGCGGCCCGGCCTGCGTGCGCAGGGTACGGCTGCCGGCCTCGATCACCGCCAGGTCGGGGTCTCGGTCGGTCTCGGTGTCGACGATCTCGTCGAATGGGTCGGGCTGCTCGCTCACGGGACCAGTCTACGGAGGAGGTCGGACAGGACGTTCGGCCCGCCCCTCTCGGGTCTCTCGGCCCCCGGGTTCGCGGCGGACCCGGCCAGACTTGGCGATCATGGACATAGGCGTCGACCTCGGCACGGCCAACACGCTGCTGCGCTACGCCCGAGGCCAGTGCGTGGAGGCCGTCGAAGCCTGCAGCGTCTGCCGGCGGGCGCCGGCCGGTCCGGCGGCTGAGCTCCCCGGGCCGGCCGCGTACGGCTAGCGCCCGAGCCCCGCGGGCAGCAGCGCCACCACCTCGTACATCCCGTCCCGCGCTCCCGCCGTCAGCGTGCCGCCCATGCTCTCCACCCGCTCCCGCATGGAGAACGTGCCGGTGCCGCTGGAGACCGGGGCGGTGGGCGGCGCCAGGGCCGGCAGCGCGTTGCGCGCCGCCGCCCGCAGCCGGCCGTCCCGCAGCGAGATCGTCACCGTGACCGGCTCGCCCGGCGCGTGCTTGGCCGCGTTGGTCAGGCACTCCTGGACGACCCGGTACACGGCGGTCTGCCGCAGCGGCGAGAGCCGGTACGCCTGGTCGGCGATGTCCATCGTGACGGGGCTGCCCATCCGCTCGCTCTCCCCCGCGAGCGCCCGCAGGCCCTCCAGGCCGGGCGTGGCGCGTTCGTCGGCGCGGTGGACGATGGTCTCGTTGAGCATGTGGTGGGCGCGGCGGGCGGTGTCGGCGAGCTCGTCGAAGTCCTTCTGGTGGGCCGCGCCTCTGGCCCGTGCAGCCAGCACCTCGGCGCGCACCGCGAGGACCGTCAGCTCGCGGCCCACCAGATCGTGGACGTCCCTGGCGACCGAGGTGCGCTCGTCCTGGACGGCCTGGAGCGCGGCGGTCTCGGCGCGCTGGTCCTCCAGCGCGGCGACGAGGTCCTGGCGGTACGCGGCGATGCCGACGCCGGACGCGAGCACGCCGATCGGCACGACCAGGCTGAGGAACTCGCTGAGCGTGTCCGCGCGGTGCTCGGGCCAGCCGGGCAGGTTGAACAGGGTGTAGGCGCAGACGACATAGCCGACCGTGGCGAGGACTCCGGCGGTCCGGCCCCGGAAGCGCCCCAGCGAGTAGAGCGCGAACTGGATCAGGGTCAGCTCGTGCAGCCAGCCCAGCAGGACGAGGGCGACGAGGTAGGGCAGCCAGGGCAGCCTCCGGCGCGCCAGCAGGGTCGCGGCGCCGGCGGCGAGGACGAGGGTCGCTGTGAGCCCGGAGAGGGAGTTGTCCGCCTCCGCCAGGCCCGGCACGTCCAGGACCATCAGCGACAGGCAGCTGAGCGCGGTGATCACGTCGACGGCCCGCGGCGAGGCCGCCCAGCCCTCCGCGCGCCGGCGCCCGGCCGCGGAGACACGGCGGAGCGCGAGGGCGGCGGGCGTGAAGGGCATGCCCTCCATCATCCAAGGTCGACCGACCCGGACGGCTGGCCTTCCGTCCCGATTGGTGTGAATTCGGGCACGAGGGCCGGGCGGGACGCGGACGAGGGCGCAGACGCGGGCGGACACAGCGAGAGGGCCCCGGGTCTCCCCGGAGCCCTCTGTCGTCGCGTCCGCGTGCCGTTACGCCTGGGGCAGGCGCTCCAGCTGGGCGGCGATCCGCTCGATGTCCGCCTCGGCCTTGGCGAGCCGTGTACGGATCTTGTCGACCACGTTGTCCGGCGCCTTGGCCAGGAACGCCTCGTTGCCGAGCTTCGCCAGCGCCTGGGCCTTCTCCTTCTCGGCGGCGGCCTGGTCCTTCGTCAGCCGCTTGCGCTCGGCCTCGACGTCGATCGTGCCGGACAGGTCGAGCGCGACCGTGGCGCCGGCGACCGGGAGCGACGCGGTGGCGTGGAAGCCGTCGGTCTCCGGCTGGAGACGGAGCAGCTGCCGGATGGCCGCCTCGTGCGGGACCAGCGGGGTGCCGGCCAGCTCCATGCGGGCGGGCACCTTCTGGCCGGCCTTGAGGCCCTGGTCGGTGCAGAACCGGCGGACCTCGGTGACCACCTGCTGGACGAGCTCGATCTCCTTCTCGGCGGCGTCGTCGCGGAAGCCGCTGTCGGTCGGCCAGTCGGCGATCACGACGGACTCGCGGCCGGTGAGGGTGGTCCACAGGGTCTCGGTGACGAAGGGGACCACCGGGTGCAGCAGGCGCAGGGTGACGTCCAGGACCTCGCCGAGGACCCGCGCGGACACCTTGGCCTGCTCGCCGCCCGCGAAGAACGTCGTCTTCGACAGCTCGACGTACCAGTCGAAGACCTCGTCCCACGCGAAGTGGTAGAGGGCGTCGGCGAGCTTGGCGAACTGGTAGTCGTCGTAGTACGCGTCGACGTCGGCGACCGTCTTGTTGAGCCGGGAGAGGATCCAGCGGTCGGTCGCGGACATCTGCTCGACCGGCGGCAGCGGTCCCTCGACCGTCGCGCCGTTCATCATCGCGAAGCGGGTGGCGTTCCAGATCTTGTTGGCGAAGTTGCGGGACGCCTTGACCCAGTCCTCGCCGATCGGGACGTCGACGCCCGGGTTGGCGCCGCTGGCCAGGGTGAAGCGGACGGCGTCGGAGCCGTACGCGTCCATCCAGTCCAGCGGGTTGACCGCGTTGCCGAAGGACTTCGACATCTTCTTGCCGTACTGGTCGCGGACCATGCCGTGCAGGGCGATGGTGTGGAACGGCGGGGTGCCGTCCATCGCGTACAGGCCGAACATCATCATCCGGGCGACCCAGAAGAAGAGGATGTCGTAGCCGGTGACCAGGACGGAGTTCGGGTAGAACTTCGCGAGGTCGTCGGTCTGCTCCGGCCAGCCCAGCGTGGAGAACGGCCACAGGCCGGAGGAGAACCAGGTGTCCAGGACGTCCGTGTCCTGGCGCCAGCCCTCGCCCGTCGGAGGCTGCTCGTCCGGTCCGACGCAGACGATCTCGCCGTTCGGGCCGTACCAGACGGGGATGCGGTGGCCCCACCACAGCTGGCGCGAGATGCACCAGTCGTGCAGGTTGTCGACCCAGTCGAAGTACCGCTTCTCCATCTCCTGCGGGTGGATCTTGACCTTGCCGTCGCGGACGGCGTCGCCGGCGGCCTGCGCGAGCGGGCCGACCTTGACCCACCACTGCATCGACAGGCGGGGCTCGATGGTGGTCTTGCAGCGCGAGCAGTGGCCCACGGAGTGGACGTACGGGCGCTTCTCGGCGACGATCCGGCCCTCGGCGCGCAGCGCGGCGACGATGGCCGAGCGTGCCTCGAGACGGTCCAGGCCCTGGAAGGGGCCGTGGGCGGTGATGACCGCGCGCTCGTCCATGACGGCGAGGTTCGGCAGGCCGTGGCGCTGGCCGATCTCGAAGTCGTTCGGGTCGTGGGCGGGGGTCACCTTGACGGCGCCGGTGCCGAACTCGGGGTCGACGTGCTCGTCGGCGACGACCGGGATCCGGCGGCCGGTCAGCGGCAGCTCGATCTCGACGCCGACCAAGTGCTTGTACCGCTCGTCGTCCGGGTGGACGGCGACGGCCGTGTCGCCGAGCATCGTCTCGGCGCGGGTGGTCGCGACGACGATGGACGCGTCGCCCTCGCCGTAGCGGACGGAGACGAGCTCGCCGTCGTCGTCCTGGTACTCCACCTCGATGTCCGAGATGGCCGTCAGACACCGCGGGCACCAGTTGATGATGCGCTCGGCGCGGTAGATCAGCTCGTCGTCGTAGAGCTTCTTGAAGATGGTCTGGACGGCCTGGGAGAGGCCCTCGTCCATGGTGAACCGCTCACGGGACCAGGCGACGCCGTCGCCCAGGCGCTTCATCTGGCCGGAGATCTGACCGCCGGACTCGGCCTTCCACTGCCAGACGCGCTCGACGAACGCCTCGCGCCCCAGGTCGTGGCGGGACTTGCCCTCCTTGGCGAGCTCGCGCTCGACGACGTTCTGGGTGGCGATGCCGGCGTGGTCCATGCCCGGCTGCCACAGCGTCTCGTAACCCTGCATCCGCTTGCGGCGGGTGAGGGCGTCGATCAGCGTGTGCTCGAAGGCGTGGCCCAGGTGGAGGCTGCCCGTGACGTTCGGCGGCGGGATGACGATGGTGTACGGCGGCTTGTCGCTGTTCGCGTCGGCCTCGAAGTAACCACGCTCTACCCAGCGCTCGTACAGCTTCCCCTCTACTTCGGCCGGCGCGTACTGGGTCGGCAGTTCGGGGTTGGCTGCTGGCTGCTGCTGAGTGTTGTCGGTCACGGGGCTCAGTTTAGTGGTGTCACAGGGCCGTACTGAAACGGGAATCTTCCGTAACGGTGTGACCCCCGCCGCCCCAAGACGTGGGTGCTTGGGCCAGGATGTTCGGACCACATAAATATCCGAGGGGAACGCAGTAATGAGCTACAACCAGCCGGGCCCGTACGGCGGCCAGCCTCAGCAGCCCGGACCGTACGGTCAGCCGGGTCCCTACGGCCAGCAGCCGCAGGCCCCGCAGCCCGGCTACGGCTATCCGCAGCAGGCTCCTCCGGGTGTCCCGCCGCAGCAGCCGGGCTACGGCCAGCCCCAGTACGCGGGCGCGCCCTACGGCCAGCCCCAGTACCCGGGCCAGGTCCCGCCCCCGCCGCCGGCCCCGAAGAAGAAGACGGGCCTGATCATCGGCGCCGCGGTGGTCGCACTCGCGGTGATCGCGGGCGGCGCGTACTTCCTGCTGGGCACAGGCGGGAACAGCGACGTGGCGGACGACACCAAGGGGTACAAGCTCACCCCGGCGGCGTCGGTCGACGAGTACAAGAAGAACGGCGCCGACTCGTCGACGCGCATGTCCGACGACGACAAGAAGAAGGCCGAGGGGATCGGCGTCAAGAACCCGACGCAGGTCGCCGCCTCCTACAAGTCCGGCTCGGACAGCGACCCGCTGAAGGGGAAGGTGGCCAGCCTGAGCGGGCTGTGGGGCGAGATCTCCGACCCCGAGAAGGCGATCGACGGCTACTTCGAACTGATCAAGAAGGGCGACGACGACAGCAAGAAGAGCGAGGTCGAGCTCGTCGGCAGCCCTTCCTCAGTGACGCCGTCCGGCTTCGATGGCGCCCTGATGAAGTGCCAGACCGTCAAGTCGAAGCCCGCGGCAGGGGGGTCGGCCGGCGGCGCCAAGGAGTTCGAGACCCCGATCTGCGTGTGGGCCGACTACAGCACCGTCGCCGCGGTCACCGTCTTCGACATGAGCTCGATGATGACCGGCGGCAAGGGCCTGGACCAGGACAAGGTCGCCGAGCTGGCCGCCAAGCTCTACAAGACCTCGCGCACCAAGGTCTGATCCTCGGGAAGCCCAACGCGAAGGGGCGCCCGGCCAGTTGGCCGGGCGCCCCTTTCGGGTGGCTGAGACCTACGCCGACTTCTCGTGGCGGCCGTCGTTCTTCACGATCCTCGGCTCGCGCGGGACCAGCGTCGGGTTCACGTTGTTGTGGACCACGTCCTCGGTGATGACCACGCGGGCCACGTCCTTGCGGGACGGGACCTCGTACATCACCGACATCAGGACCTCTTCCATGATCGCCCGCAGGCCTCGCGCGCCCGTGCCGCGCAGGATGGCCTGGTCGGCGATGGCCTCCAGGGCCGGGCGGTCGAAGTCCAGCTCCACGCCGTCCAGTTCGAACAGCCGCTGGTACTGCTTCACCAGCGCGTTCCGCGGCTCCACCAGGATCTGCAGCAGCGCCTCGCGGTCGAGGTTGTGGACCGAAGTCAGCACGGGGAGACGGCCGATGAACTCCGGGATCATCCCGAACTTCACCAGGTCCTCCGGCATGACCTCCTGGAACTGGTCGCTCGCCTCGATCTCGCGCTTGGAGCGGATCGTCGCGCCGAAGCCGATGCCCTTCGCTCCCGCGCGCGACTCGATGATCTTCTCCAGGCCGGCGAACGCGCCGCCCACGATGAACAGCACGTTCGTCGTGTCGATCTGGATGAACTCCTGGTGCGGGTGCTTGCGCCCGCCCTGCGGCGGCACCGAGGCCGTCGTGCCCTCGAGGATCTTCAGCAGCGCCTGCTGGACGCCCTCGCCCGACACGTCCCGGGTGATCGACGGGTTTTCGCTCTTACGGGCGACCTTGTCGATCTCGTCGATGTAGATGATCCCGGTCTCGGCCTTCTTGACGTCGTAGTCCGCCGCCTGGATCAGCTTGAGCAGGATGTTCTCGACGTCCTCGCCGACATAGCCCGCCTCCGTCAACGCGGTGGCGTCGGCGATGGCGAACGGCACGTTCAGCATGCGGGCCAGGGTCTGCGCGAGCAGCGTCTTGCCGGACCCGGTCGGACCGAGCAGCAGGATGTTGGACTTGGCGAGCTCGATCGCGTCGTCCCGGCCCTGCGCGCCGCCGTTCTCGCCGGCCTGGACGCGCTTGTAGTGGTTGTAGACCGCCACCGACAGGGCCTTCTTCGCGGGCTCCTGCCCGACGACGTACCCCTCGAGGAACTCGTAGATCTCGCGCGGCTTGGGCAGTTCCTCCCACCGCACCTCGGAGGTCTCCGCGAGCTCTTCCTCGATGATCTCGTTGCAGAGATCGATGCACTCGTCGCAGATATAGACACCGGGGCCTGCGATGAGCTTCTTCACCTGCTTCTGGCTCTTTCCGCAGAACGAGCACTTGAGCAGGTCGCCGCCATCACCGATGCGTGCCACGAGGTGCTTCCCCTTCGCCTGGGAGCAGCTTGGTTCAGCCAGCTCCTGGTGCCTCATATCCGACGGTACCTTGCCGGGCCCCCCGTTCGGGCCCCCCTTGGCGCGGTTCACATGGTCGTGCACCGCGCCAAGGGCGCCGGTCCGCTCAGGCGGCCGCTGCGGCCGTGCTCTTGCGGGTCGACACGATCTGGTCCACGAGGCCGTACGCGAGCGCGTCCTCGGCCGTCAGGATCTTGTCGCGCTCGATGTCGTCGCGCACCTTCTCGATCGGCGTGGTGGAGTGCTTCGCCAGCATCTCCTCCAGCTGCTCGCGCATCCGCAGGATTTCATTGGCCGCGATCTCCAGGTCGGAGAGCTGCTCACGGCCGGTCTGCGAGGACGGCTGGTGGATCAGCACGCGGGCGTGCGGCAGGGCCATCCGCTTGCCGGGGGTGCCGGCGGCGAGCAGCACGGCCGCGGCGGAGGCCGCCTGGCCCATGCAGACCGTCTGGATGTCCGGCTTCACGAACTGCATCGTGTCGTAGATGGCCGTGAGGGCCGTGAACGAGCCGCCGGGGCTGTTGATGTAGATGGAGATGTCGCGGTCCGGGTCCATCGACTCCAGGCACAGCAGCTGCGCCATCACGTCGTTGGCGGACGCGTCGTCGATCTGCACGCCGAGGAAGATCACGCGCTCCTCGAACAGCTTCGCGTACGGGTCGTACTCGCGCACGCCCTGCGAGGTGCGCTCGACGAAGCGCGGGACGACATAGCGGTTGTCCACCTGGGGGCCGGTGTAGAGGCCGCTGGCGGAGGCGCCGGGGAAGTTGCTCATTTCGGTGTTCACCATCCTGGTGGCGTTCTGTGGGCTGGGGAGGCTGGGGCGTGGAGCCGCCTGGTGCGGAGCGCGGGGCTCGACACTCAGGCGCCCGTCCCGCCGCCGCCCGGAACGCCCGATGCGGCGGAGATGATCTCGTCGATGAGGCCGTACGACTTGGCCTCCTCGGCGGTGAACCAGCGGTCGCGGTCACCGTCGCGGATGATGGTCTCCACGGTCTGGCCGGAGTGCAGCGCGGTGATCTCCGCCATGCGCTTCTTCGTACGGAGCAGGTACTCGGCCTGGATCTTGATGTCCGAGGCGGTGCCGCCCAGTCCGGCCGAGCCCTGGTGCATGAGGATGTCGGTGTTCGGCAGCGCGAAGCGCTTGCCGGCGGCGCCGCCGGTCAGCAGGAACTGGCCCATCGAGGCCGCCATGCCCATACCGATCGTCACCACGTCGTTCGGGATGTACTGCATGGTGTCGTAGACCGCCATGCCTGCCGTCACCGAGCCGCCGGGGCTGTTGATGTAGAGGTAGATGTCCTTGTCCGGGTCGGCGGCCAGCAGGAGCATCTGTGCCGTGATCTTGTTGGCGATCTCATCGTCGACCTGCTGGCCGAGGAAGATGATCCGCTCGCCGAGCAGCCGGTTGTAGACATGGTCGCCGAGGCCACCACCGATGGACGGCTCACCCGCGGCGTAAGGCATCAGATTCGTCACGTATCCACCTGCTCGTCTCTGACGGCTTCGGCCGTCTCAGCGTCTTCGTACTGGGGGCGGGGACTCCCCTGCCCTCGTATTCATGGACCCTAACGCGCAGGTAGGACAACGCCATCCCGGTTCCCGAACTGTTCGCTCGGAGCGCAAGGTGGTCCAGGGCGCGGGCGGCCGGTTTCAGCCGCGCTCCCCGGGGACGCCGTCAAGGCCCCTCAGGGGCGCTCACAGGGCGTGCGGAAAGCGCGCCGGGCCCCGGGCGCAGCGTGGCGTCCGGGGCCCGGCGAAGGGGTCTGCTCGAGGCTCAGGCCTCGTTCTTCTCCTCGGCCGGGGCCTCGCCCTCGACGACGGCCTCGACCGTCTCGGCGGCGGCCTCGGTCTCGTCCTCGTCGTCCTCGAGCTCGACGGCCTCGCCGTTGGTGTCGACGACCTTGGCGGCCTCGACGACCACGGCCAGCGCCTTGCCGCGGGCGACCTCGCCGACGAGCATCGGCACCTGGCCGCCCTCGACGACGGCCTGGGCGAACTGGTCCGGGCTCATGCCGGAGGAGGCGGCGCGCCGCATGAGGTGCTCGGTGAGCTCCTCCTGGTTGACGTTCAGCTTCTCCTTGTTGACCAGCTCGTCGAGGATGAACTGGGTCTTGATGCCCTTGACCGCCTGCTCCTTGGTCTCGGCGTCGAACTCCTCCTCGGTCTTGCCCTGGATCTCCAGGTACTTCGCGAGGTCGATGCCCATCTGACCGAGCTGGTGGTGCTCGAGGTTGTGCTTGCGGGTGTTGACCTCGTCCTCGAGGAGCTTCTCGGGGATCGGCACCTCGGCCAGCTTCAGCAGCTCGTCAAGGACGCGCTCCTGGGCCTGGGTGGCCTGGTCGTACTGCTTCATGTTCTCGAGGCGCTTGCGGCTGTCCGCCTTCAGCTCCTCGAGGGTGTCGAACTCGCTCGCCATCTGCGCGAACTCGTCGTCGAGCTCGGGGAGCTCACGGGCGGCGACGGCGGTCACCTTGACGCTGACCTCCGCCTCCTTGCCCTCGGCGGAGCCGCCCTTGAGCTCGGAGGTGAAGGTGGCCTCGCCGCCGGCCTCGAGACCGGTGACGGCCTCGTCGATGCCGTCGAGGAGCTCGCCCGAGCCGATGGTGTACGAGACGCCGCTGGCGACGCCGTCCGCGAGGACCTCGCCGTCGACCTTGGCCTCGAGGTCGATCGTCACGACGTCGCCGTCGGCGGCGGCGCGCTCGACCGGGTTGGTGGAGGCGAAGCGCTCGCGCAGCTGCTCCACGGACTTGTCGACGTCCTCGTCGGTGACCTCGACGGCGTCGACGGTCACCTCGATGCCGGAGTAGTCCGGGATCTCGATGGCCGGGCGGATGTCGACCTCGGCGGTGAAGGCCAGCGTCTCGCCGTCCTTCAGCTCCGTGATGTCGACCTCGGGCTGGCCGAGCGGGTTGACCTCGGCCTCGTTGATCGCCTCGGTGTAGAACTTCGGGAGGGCGTCGTTGACGGCCTCCTCCAGCACCGCACCACGGCCGAACCGCTGGTCGATCACTCGGGCCGGGATCTTGCCCTTGCGGAAGCCCTTGACCGTGACCTGCTGGTTGATCTTCTTGTACGCCGCGTCGAGGCTGTCCTTGAGCTCCTCGAAGGGCACCTCGACAGTGAGCCGAACCCGAGTCGGGTTCAGGGTCTCCACGGCGCTCTTCACGGTTCGGTCTCCTTGGTGGCTGAATTCTGGGGTTCTGCTGCGTCCGCCGCACTGGAGGCGGCTCAGCGGATTCGGCCCGGCTCGTTCGGCAGACTCGGTGAGACTGAGACTCGGCAGACACACGGGCACGCAGCTTGCATAGTAGCCGCAAGGAGGATGAGCCCCACAACGCGATCTTGCAGGGCGGTCGTGACATTGGTCGGGGTGGCCGGATTCGAACCGACGACCTTCCGCTCCCAAAGCGGACGCGCTACCAAGCTGCGCCACACCCCGTCGGTGCGACACGTAGGGTACATGCCCGCAGGCCATGCGGCTGCCGCATTCTGGGGGCCGGACGACGGCACGACTTCGAGGCGTGAATGGGGTGTGCGAGAGCGGCCCCGGACCCGCTACGATGCTCTTCGTACCGCGGCCTCGTGACCTGCGGTGCGACGCTTGCGGGCGTAGCTCAATGGTAGAGCCCTAGTCTTCCAAACTAGCTACGCGGGTTCGATTCCCGTCGCCCGCTCTGCAAGACCTCGGGCCCGGCTCGGTGACGTGTTCACCTAGTCGGGCCCGAGGCGTTCCCGGTCTGCCCACCGCGACTCCATAGAGCGCCGTCGCCGACCGGCGCAGGGCGAGGGCGGCGGGTCCAGTGCGTAGCCGCCGATCTCGGCGGGAGCCCCGTCACGCAGGGCGATCGCCGTCTCGCCGTGGGGCGCGGGAGGCTAGAAGCTGATCTGGTTGATCGTGTCGGCTATGGAGTCGAGGAACCTCTGGATGGACGGGGCCATGCCCGTCGACGCGAGGAAGAAGCCGAAGAGCACGGCGACTATGGCCGGTCCCGCCTTGAGAGAGCCGCCGCGGATGAGCACCACGAGGACGATCGCCAACAGCAGCACCACTGACAGCGAAATGGCCACAACTGATCACACCCTCGGTCGTTCCCGCCTGACCCGCCCGGGGTTGTACGACCCAGCACACCCCCGCATGGTCCATCGTGCCACCAACATCCCTCAGAACGCTGCCCGCTGACGAATCGTCGTCGTCTGGATCACGCCATCCGTACACGTGTGCCCATCCGGCGCAGGGCGGGCGGTTCCTCCGGCAGAGTGAAATACGAGAGGGAATTCACAGTGATCGCTTCTATGCCTGCACATGTCGTTCACGGGAAATTCAAGAGCGCGCGGTGAGGTAATTCACTCGCATGGACGGTGGAGGCGAAATGCCCCCTTTCATGGGGATTAACTAGGGCATATCACCCGGTTGGCGGCTGTTTCAGATACGAATGGACCTTCCCCGCAAGGGGTTTTACGAAATCGAATGAGCGCGGCTAAGGTGCCTCAGATGTTCCACGCTCCGCACGGATATCAAAGGGCTCCGCTCCCCCAGGCCCGGGAGCCGGATCCCGTTCCGACGACGCAGCGGCCGGGCTCCCCGGCCCCCGCCGCGCCTGGCGAGAAGTGCACCCCGCGGTCCGCTCCGCCGTCCAGCCAGCGAGACGCGTACTTCGACAACGCGAAGTACCTGGCCATCGTGCTCGTCGCCATGGCGCACGCGTGGGAGCCGCTGATGGACGGCAGCCGCCTGACCCGCGCGCTCTACATGGTCGTCTACACGTTCCATATGCCGGCCTTCATCCTGGTCTCCGGCTACTTCTC
Source organism: Streptomyces sp. NPDC051907 (assembly GCF_040681075.1). Taxonomy (NCBI): domain Bacteria; kingdom Bacillati; phylum Actinomycetota; class Actinomycetes; order Kitasatosporales; family Streptomycetaceae; genus Streptomyces; species Streptomyces sp. NPDC051907. The sequence continues at coordinate 53,782 of NZ_JBFAYB010000021.1, forward strand.
GCGGAGCTACACCGGCAAGCCGCACCAGCTCAGACGGCTGCTGACCGGCATCGCCGTGCCGTACGTCGTCTTCGAGATCGCGTACTCGCTGTTCGCGCGGTGGGCGAACGACGACCCCGGGCACCCCATCAGCCTGCTCGACCCGTTCTATCTGACCTGGTTCCTGGCCGCGCTGTTCGTCTGGCGGCTGGCGACACCGCTGCTGCGCGTGATCAAGTGGCCGCTGCCCGTGGCGCTCGCCCTCGCCTCCCTCGCAGCGCTGACGCCCAACATCGGGGACGACCTCAACCTCCAGCGGGTGCTCCAGTTCCTCCCCTTCTTCGTGCTGGGCCTGTGCATGAAGCCCGAGCACTTCCAGCTGGTGCGCCGGCGCGAGGTGCGGCTGCTGGCTCTGCCGCTGTTCGCCGTCGCGGGCGTGGTGGCCTACTGGGCCGCGCCCCGGATGAACCTCGCCTGGTTCTACCGGGGCAGCAGCGCCCAGGAGCTGGGCGTGCCGTGGTGGTCGGGCGTGGTGATGACCCTCGCCTTCTTCGGCTGCGCGGTGCTGCTCACGGCCGGCTTCCTGGCGTGGGTCCCGCGCCGCAGGACCTGGTTCACGGTGCTGGGCGCGGGCACGATCTGCGGCTATGTGCTGCACGGCTTCCTGGTCAAGGCCATGGGCTACTCCGGCCTCGTCGAGGAGAACCCCTGGCTGAGCTCGCCGGGCGGCGAGATCGTCGTGACGCTGGTCGCGGCGGCCGCGGTGACGCTGATGTGCACGCCTCCGGTGCGCAGGGCGCTGCGGTGGGCGACGGAGCCGGACATGAAGTGGGCGTTTCGGCGGGACGCGGCGGAGCTGGGGCCGGCGCGCTGACCCGTTGAGGCCGCGGGCCCCGGCACCCGTTCCGGCCCCCGGTCAGGCGTCTTCGGCCCCGGCCCGCGGTCAGGCGTCGTCGGCCGCGGACAGGCCCAGCAGGCCCCGGACCTTCGCGTACTTCGCCGTCAGCCGGGTGCGCGTCGCCTCGTCGAGGACCGCGAGCCGCGCCGGGTCGGCGTTGTGCGCCAGGTCCGCCTCCTTGACCAGGCGGGCGCCGGGCGTGGCCAGGATGCGGGCGGTGTACGCCTCCAGCTCCTCGCCCTCGCGCTTGGTGAGCGCCAGGACCATGTCCTTGACCGACGGGGGCAGCGCGGCGGCCTCCAGCCACTGGCGGGAGAGCGCGTCGTCCTCGACGGCGTCGTGCAGCCAGCCCGCGGCGATCTGCTCGTCGCTGCCGCCGCGGGCGCGCACTCCCTCGGCGACGGCCTGGAGGTGCTCGGCGTACGGCCGCCCCGCCTTGTCCTGCTGAGCCGCGTGGGCCTCGCGGGCGATGGCCTCGACCTCGGCCAGGGTCAGGGTCTGCTCGGGCATGTCCCCGACTGTACGGCCCCGTTCGTCGGGACGGACCCCTTCCACGGACCCCTTCCCCCGCCGCCGCTCAGCGCCGCAGAGCCGCCCTCGCGGGGACCCCGGTGGCCGTGAGCCCCAGCGCCAGGGCCGCGGCGACGAACGATCCGTACAGCACCGGCGGAATGTACGGGCCCTGGCCGGTCAGCCCGTTCATCATCGGGACCAGGGTGGCCAGGGCGATGCCCGTGCCGAGGGCCACGCCGGCCACAGTGACCAGCAGCGCCTCCCAGCGGACCATGCCGAGCACCTGGCGGCGGGTGGATCCGATGAGGCGGAGCATGCCCAGCTCGCGGCGGCGGTCCAGGACCGTCATCACCAGGGTGTTGCCGGCGGCGACGGCCGCGAAGCCGCCGAGGACCGCGGCCATGGTCGTGTTGGCCCAGGCGTTCAGCTCGCGGTCCACGCTCTGGGCGGCGGCGTAGCCGTCCTCGTCGCTCACCGTGCCGAGGGAGGAGAGCTGCGCCGCCGCGGCCGGGGCGGCGCGCACCAGCAGGTCCGTGGGGAACGGCGAGGTGACGTGCGGGGTCAACGCGGCTGCGGGGAGGGTGACCTGGGAGAGTCCGAGGCCCCGCCCGTACACGGCGACGATCTGCGGGGACGCCTTCGTGCCGTCGGGCAGCCGCAGGGCGAGCCTGTCTCCCGTGCCCACATGGGCGGACTCGGCGAGCGCGGCGGACACGGCGACCTTGCCGGGGCCGAGCGCGGCCAGCGACCCCGTGCGGACGTCGAGGTCCTGCACCTTCGTCAGATCGCGTGCGTCGCCGCCGACTCCCTGCGCGGAGGCGCTCTCCAGCCAGCGGTCGCCGCCGGAGCCGACCGGGACCAGGACCGAGGTGCGCAGCAGGGACACGGAGGCCGAGACTCCGGGGATCTGGGCGGCGCGCTCGGCGGCGTCCGCGGACAGTCCGCCCGGTGCGGTGACGATGTGGTCCGCGGTGATGCCGTCGCGCTGCTGCTGGGCTGTGACCCGCTCCTCGCTCGTGTGCATGAAGACCAGCGTCGAGGAGAACGCCATCGCGAGCACGATCGGGGTGATCGCGGAGGCCAGCCGACGGGCGTTGGTACGGGAGTTGGCGGCGGCGAGCGCGCCGGCCGCGCCCGCCGCGCGCAGCGGGAGGCCGAGCAGGCCCGCGCAGAGCCGGGCGATCAGCGGGCCGAGCAGAGCGACGGCGAGCATGAAGAGCATGACGACGCCGAGGGCCGCGTTCGCCGCGTCCTCCCCGGTCTCCCGTGCCGCGACGCCCGCGAAGACGGCGCCGCCGACGAGGGCGGCCAGGCCCAGCGGCGTACGGATCCAGCCGATGCCGAGGCGCTCGACCGAGGCTTCGGCCAGTGCCTGGCCCGGCTTGATCCGCGACGGGCGGCGGGCGGCCAGATAACCGGCGAACAGCGCGGTGAGCAGGCCCCCGCCCACGGCGCAGACGATCGGTATCCAGGAGACGCTCAGCTCGACGGCCTCGGGGACCGCTCCCTTGTCCTGGAGCTGCCCGAACCACCAGGCGGCGAGGGCGACTCCGGGCAGGCAGCCGAGCGCGCCGGCGGCCGGGGCGACCAGGAGGGCCTCGGTGGCGATGGTGCGGCGGATCTGCCGCGGGGTCGCGCCGATCGCCCTCAGCAGCGCGAACTCGCGGCCGCGCTGGCCGACGGAGAGGGCGACGGCGCCCGCGGCGGTGAAGACGGCGACCAGGGCGGCGATGCCGCCGAAGGAGCCGCCGAGGCCGGTCAGGACCTCCTTGGCCGCGGGCAGCCCGGAGTTCTCGGCGAGGCTCCGGTCGTCGCCGGTGTACACCTTCGCCTGGCCGCCGACGAGCTTCTTGGTCTGCGCGGCGAGGGCGTCGGCGGAGGTGCCCTGCTTGGGCAGTACGACGACGGCGTCGACCTCGTCGGGATGCCCCGAGAGGGCGGGCGCCTGCGCGTCGGCGAAGTAGAGGGCGGCGCCGGCGCCGGTCAGGCCCGAGACGCGGAACTCCCGCTTGCCCGCGGGGGTCTCCAGGCTGACCCGGTCGCCCGCCCGTGCGCCCGCGCCCTTCGGCATGACCACCTCGTCCGGGCCGGGGGCCGAGCCCGACGACAGGGTCGTCCCGGTGAAGGACGCCGAGCCCCAGCCGTGGGCGGTGAGCGCGGAGCCGTCCGCGCGCACGGGGAAGCTCACGTCCCCGACGGCCGCCGACGCGCCGGGGGCGGCGGCCGCCTTGCGCACCAGCGCGGCGTCCACGCGGGCCCGGTCGGGGAGCGGAGCGCCGGCGTCGTAGCGCTCGTCGCCGCTGCCGACCTCGTACTTCGCCTGCTGGTCGGCGGCGGCGACCACCGGCGCGTCGGCGTAGCGCACGGGCGCCGCCGAGGCGCGTACGCCGGTCTCCAGCAGGATGCCGCAGGCGGACACGATCACCGCGGCCATCAGCAGCGCGACGAACGTGCCGACGAAGGAGGCGGGCTTGGCCCGGACGGCCGCCCTGGCCAGGCCGTTGGGGAGGAGGGACATCAGGCCGCCGCTCCCGCGTAGCTGGGGGCGGTCAGAGTCGTCATGCGGGCGGCGATCTGGGCCGAGGTCGAGCGGGGCAGGCTGTCGGCGATCGAGCCGTCCGCGAGGAACAGGACGCGGTCGGCGTAGGCGGCGGCGGCCGGGTCGTGGGTGACCATGACGACCGTCGCGCCGAGCCCGTCCACGGCCGACCGCAGCAGCGCGAGGACCTCCGCGGCCGTGGTGGTGTCCAGCGCGCCGGTCGGCTCGTCCGCGAAGACCACGTCGGGCTGGGTGACGAGCGCGCGGGCGATGGCCACGCGCTGCTGCTGTCCGCCGGAGAGCTCGGCCGGGCGCCGCCGCCCCTTGTCGGCGAGGCCGACCTGGCCGAGGACCTCGGCGGCCCGGCGACGGTCGGGGCGGCGGCCGGCGAGGCGCATCGGCAGGACGACGTTCTGCTCGACGGTCAGGGACGGCAGCAGGTTGAAGGCCTGGAAGACGAAGCCGAGTCGGGTCCGGCGCAGTGCGGTGAGCTTGTTCTCGCTCATGCCGGTGATCTCGGTGCCGCCGAGCCGTACGGAGCCCGCGTTCGGCCGGTCGAGTCCGGCCGCGCACTGCAGGAACGTGGACTTGCCCGAGCCCGAGGGGCCCATGACCGCGGTGAAGCTGCCGTGCGGCAGGGCGAGGTCGATGCCGCGCAGGGCGTGCACGGCGGAGGCGCCGCGGCCGTACTGGCGGCGTACGCCGGTCAGCTGCACGGCCGCCCCGCCGTCCGGCCCGGGGACCGCGTCGTGCTCGTCCTGCCGGCGCTTTCCGCGTCGCAGCCCCATGGTGTCGTCCGCCTTCCGTGCGTCGCTGTCGTCGTCGAGATCGACGACAGTTCGAACGTACGGAAAGGGGGTCTGACCAGGCCATGACGGCTGCTGGCGGATCGGGGGTGGGGAAAGCCCCACCGTGGGGGCGCCGAGGCGGCGCCCGGGCTCACGCCTCCCGGCAGAGCAGCAGCAGCGCCCGGTCGTCGTTGACGTCCTTGGCGACCGCCTCGATCAGATGCCAGGCGGCGCCCTCGAAGCCCGAGGCGACATAGCGGTCGGCCTCGCCGGAGAGCCGGTCGATGCCCTCGCTGATGTCCCGGTCCGCGGCCTCGACCAGTCCGTCGGTGAAGAGCATCAGGACGTCGCCGGGGCGCAGGGTCCCCTTGACGGAGTCGAACTGCGCACCGTCGTAGACGCCGAGCAGCGGTCCTTCGGCGTCCTTCTCCTCCCAGCGTCCGCTGCCCGCGTGGAGCTGGAGCGCGGGAAGGTGGCCCGCCGACAGCAGTTCGTAGTCCCCGGAGTCCAGATCGAGGACGAGATGGATGGAGGTGGCGAAGCCCTCGTCCCAGTCCTGGCGGAGGAGGTAGCCGTTGGCGGCGGACAGGAAGCTGTGCGGCGGGAGCGAGCCGAGGAGTCCGCCGAAGGCGCCCGACAGCAGCAGGGCGCGCGACGCGGCGTCCATGCCCTTGCCGGAGACGTCGGTGAGGACGACCTCGAGGGTGCGGCCGCCGTTGGTGCGGGCCGCGACCACGAAGTCGCCGGAGAAGGACTGGCCGCCGGCCGGGCGCAGCGCCATCTCGCGGTGCCAGCCCTGGGGCAGCCTCGGCAGGGCGCTCTGCACTCGGATGCGTTCGCGCAGGTCGAAGAGCATGGTGCCGCCGCGCCGCCAGGGCACGCCGACTCTGGCCCGGAACTGGGCGATCAGCAGCCCGAAGAATCCGCAGGCCGCCACGGCCAGCACCGTGCCGGGGGTGACCCTGGCCGGGCCCTCGGTGTACGGGCCGAGCACGACCGACTCGACGATCAGGGCCCCGGCCGCCGCCGCGTAGAGGCCGAGCAGGCTCGCCGGCCGCAGCAGCAGCCCGCCGGCCACGATGGGCAGGACGAGCGCCGCCGGGGAGACCCAGATGGGCATCACGATCGTGCCCCAGGTGAAGGCCGGGATGGTCAGCAGCAGACCGGCCAGCGCGATCCAGTCGGAGCCGTCGCCGCGGAAGTAGTCGACGCCCGATTTGCGCAGCGCTATGCGTGCCCGGTGCACCGTTCTCCGCAACCGGGCCGTGTACGAGTCTGCTGCAGAGCCACGGGCCATTGCCGTGGACCCTATCCACCCGTCCGCCCTCCGTGCAGGGGGACCCCTATGACAATGTGTTCGATATCGGTCGCCTCGACGCCCTTGCCGGTGGTAGGGATGGCATATGACGATCGATCTCCGCGTGCTCCAGCTGTCCGAATGGGACGACTTCTACGGGAAGTTGACACGCGCCTTCGGCGGCGTCCCGGTCTCCGACGAAGAGCGCGAACTTTGGATTTCGCTCGCCGAGCCCAAGCGGTCGATCGCGGCCTGGGACGGTCCGGAGATCGTCGGAACGGCCGGGTCCGTCACCTTCCAGGTCTCCGTCCCGGGCGGAGGCATGGTTCCGGCGGCGGGCGTGACGCTGGTGAGCGTGGCGGCGACGCACCGCCGGCGCGGGGTGCTCACCTCGATGATGCGCCGCCAGCTCGAGGACGTGCACGCGTGGGGCGAGCCGCTCGCCGTGCTGAACGCGTCCGAGCCGGCCATCTACGGACGTTTCGGATACGGCGTCGCGACACAGCGGATGACCGTGGACATCGACACGGTCCATGCCCGCATCGAGGCCCCCGAGGGCGTCGACGACGTCCGGCTGCGGTTCGCGGAGGTCGCCGACGTCGCCGACGCCTGCGAGGCGGTGTATCTGCGGAGCATCGGCTCGCGCCCGGGCATGCTCGCCCGCACGCCGGGCTGGGAGGGCATGCAGCTGCTCGACGCGCCCTCCCAGCGGGGCGGCGGCTCGCCGATGCAGTGCGTGGTCGCCGAGCGGGACGGCGAGATCGTCGGCTTCGTCCGCTTCCACAACAAGCCGGACTGGGAGGAGCGAGGTCCCAAGGGCCGCATCACGCTGCGGCAGATCGACGCGCTCGACCCGGTCGCCTACGCCGCGCTGTGGCGCTTCCTCTTCTCCGTCGACCTGACGACGAGCGTCACGGCCCGCAACCTGCCCGCGGACGACCCCCTGCTGCATCTGGTCAACGACGTGCGACGGTGCCAGGTGCTGATACGCGACGGGCTGTTCGTACGGCTCGTGGACGTCGGGGCGGCGCTGGAGGCCAGGACGTACCAGACGCCCTTGAGCGTGGTCTTCGAGGTCGAGGACTCCTTCTGCCCGTGGAACGCAGGCCGGTGGCGGCTGACCGGCGACGCGAAGGGCGCGACGTGCGAGCGGACCGACGAGCCGGCCGACCTCGCTCTGACCGTGCGGGAGCTGGGAGCGGCGTATCTGGGCGGGGTGTCGCTTTCGGCGCTCGCGGGCGCGGGACGGGTGCGCGAGCTGCGCCGGGGCGCGCTCGGCGAGGCGTCGACGGCGTTCGCGTCCACGGTCGCGCCCTGGCTGCCGCACGGCTTCTAGGCCGCACGGCTACTTCTGGGCCGGGCGGCTACCGCCAGGCCGAGCGGGCGGCTACGCGGGCTGGCAGGCCGGGCACCAGAAGAGATTGCGGGCGGCGAGACCGGCGGTGCGGATCTCGCCGCCACAGATATGGCAGGGCAGCAGGGCCCTGCGGTAGACGTAGACCTCGCCGCCGTGGTCGTCGACGCGCGGCGGGCGGCCCATCGCCTCGGGGGTGTGCTCGGGGCGGACGGTGTCGATGCGGTTGTTCCGCACGCCCTCGCGCATCAGCTCCACGAGGTCCCTCCACATCGCCGTCCACTCGGAGCGGCGGATGTCCCGGCCCGCGCGGTAAGGGTCGATGCCGTGCCGGAAGAGGACCTCGGCGCGGTAGACGTTGCCCACGCCCGAGACGACCTTCTGGTCCATCAGCAGCGCGGCGATCGTGGTGCGCGAGCGGGAGATCCGGGCCCAGACGCGGTCCGGGTCGTCGTCCGGGCGCAGCGGGTCCGGGCCGAGGCGGTCGTGTATCGCCTGCTTCTCGCCGTCGGCGATCAGCGCGCAGGCGGTGGGGCCGCGCAGGTCGACGTACGCGGCCGAGTTCGCCAGCCGCAGTCGGACCGTCTCGGTCGGCGGGGGCGCGGGGGCGTCGCCGAAGGTCACCTTGCCGAAGAGGCCGAGGTGGACATGGACCCAGCCGAGCCCGCCGAAGCCGAGGAAGAGGTGCTTGCCGTGCGCCTCGGCCGACTCCAGGCGCTGGCCGTCGACCAGCGCCGCGCTGTCGGAGAACTTCCCCTGCGGGCTCGAGGCGCGCACAGGCCGGCCGCCGAACCTCTCCCAGTGGTCGGCGGCCAGTCGGTGGATCGTGTGCCCTTCGGGCATCAGGGCTGCTGCGGGTGGTGAGCCGGGATCGGGGGCAGCTCGCCCGTGGTCTCGTAGGCGCTCAGCATCTCGATGCGGCGAGTGTGACGCTCCTCACCGGAGTACGGCGTGGTGAGGAAGATCTCGACGAACTTGGTCGACTCCTCGACCGTGTGCATCCGGCCGCCGATGGCGACGACGTTCGCGTTGTTGTGCTCGCGGCCGAGGGCGGCGGTCTGCTCGCTCCAGGCGAGGGCGGCGCGCACCCCCTTGACCTTGTTCGCGGCGATCTGCTCGCCGTTGCCGGAGCCGCCGATCACGATGCCGAGGCTGTCCGGGTCGGCGGCCGTCTTCTCGGCCGCACGCAGGCAGAACGGGGGGTAGTCGTCCTGGGCGTCGTAGATATGAGGACCGCAGTCGACGGCCTCGTGGCCGTGGGCCGTGAGCCACTCGACGAGGTGGTTCTTGAGTTCGAGGCCGGCATGGTCGGAGCCGAGGTACACGCGCATGTTCCGAGTGTGGCACGCGCGCGGCGGGGTAGCGGTCAGCGGGGTCGGGACCTAGAGCACGTCCGGTCCTGCGCACAGGGTCCTTCCCTAACGATCCGGATTCGGGTCTTCCGTACCCGGGAGTCACGGGTTTGAATGCGGGGGCTCGTAACCCGAGTGCACTCGAAACTTAAGGAATCGTCCATGACCTCGCAGCAGACCCTCACGAAGGAAGGCGGACAGTCGGGTACACCCGATAACCCGCAGTCCTCCGACGGTCTCCAGGCCGGACTCAAGAACCGGCACCTTTCCATGATCGCCATCGGTGGTGTGATCGGCGCCGGCCTGTTCGTCGGATCCAGTTCCGGTATCGCGGCCGCGGGCCCGGCCATCCTTCTGTCGTACGCACTCGTGGGCGCGCTCGTCGTCTTCGTGATGCGGATGCTCGGTGAGATGGCCGCCGCCAACCCCACCTCCGGCTCCTTCTCCGCCTACGCGGACCGTGCGCTGGGCCGCTGGGCCGGCTTCTCGATCGGCTGGCTGTACTGGTTCTTCTGGGTCGTGGTGCTGGCGGTCGAGGCGACCGCCGGCGCCGTGATCCTGGAGGGCTGGGTCCCGGCCGTTCCGCAGTGGGCGTGGGCGCTGATCGTGATGATCGTCCTGACGGCGACCAACCTGGCGTCGGTGTCGTCGTACGGCGAGTTCGAGTTCTGGTTCGCGGGCATCAAGGTCGTGGCGATCAGCGCGTTCGTGCTGATCGGCGTGCTGGCCGTGTTCGGCGTGCTGCCGGGCTCGGACAACCCGGGCGCGGGCTTCGCGCATCTGACGGACGCCGGCGGATTCCTGCCGAACGGCGCGGGCGCGATCCTCACCGGTGTGCTGATGGTCGTCTTCTCCTTCATGGGCAGCGAGATCGTCACCCTCGCCGCCGGCGAGTCCGAGGACCCGCAGCGCGCGGTCACCAAGGCGACGAACAGCGTCATCTGGCGTATCGCCGTCTTCTACCTGGGCTCGATCTTCGTCGTCCTGACGCTGCTGCCCTGGAACGACAAGTCGATCGTCGACAAGGGCTCCTACGTCGCGGCGCTGGACTCGATCGGCATCGCGCACGCCGGCCAGATCATGAACGTGATCGTGCTGACGGCCGTGCTCTCCTGCCTGAACTCGGGTCTCTACACCGCCTCGCGCATGGCGTTCTCGCTGGGCCGGCGCGGCGACGCGCCGAAGGCGTTCGCGCGCACCAACGGCAAGGGCGTGCCCACGGCGGCGATCCTCGGGTCGGTCGTCTTCGGCTTCCTCGCGGTCTTCTTCAACTACAAGTGGCCCGACACGGTCTTCGCGTTCCTGCTGAACGCCTCGGGCGCCGTGGCGCTGTTCGTCTGGCTGGTCATCTGTGTCACGCAGCTGCGGATGCGCGGGATCATCCTGCGGGAGTCGCCGGAGAAGCTGATCGTGAAGATGTGGCTCTTCCCGTATCTGACCTGGCTGACGATCGGCATGATCGTGTTCGTGCTGGGCTTCATGATCTACGACGGCGGCAGCGCGCGGGAGCAGGTTCTGTGGTCCCTGCTGGTCGCGGGCATCGTGATCGCCGTCGCGGTCGTCCGTGAGCGGCTCGGCAAGGGCGGCGCGCCCGTCGCCGACGCCGTCGACTCCGTCGATTCGGACAGCAGCGAAGTGAGCGCCTCCTAGAGCGGTGTGAAGGAGTCGGACACCTCGTCGTAGGCCGCCAGGGCGTCGTCCTGGGAGGCCTGGTCGAACCAGACGTTGAGCTGGTACGACTTCCCGCCGACGGTGAAGCCGAGCTGGCGGGCGCGCCAGGGAGCGCCGTCTTCGGTGAAGACGTACTCCCAGACGATGGCGGGGCGGCCACGGAACTCCGTGCGCTCCAGACGGATCTTGCGGTAGCCGGGAACGTCGTTGCTGTCCTGTTCGAACTGCTGCCATTGGGTGAGGAGATCGCCGCCTCGTGCGAGTGCGTACGAGGCGGCGATCTCTGTTTTTCCGTCGGGCGAGTGGTAGTGGACGTTGGAGGGGCTCTTGGCGCTCCGGGTCCAGCCCTCGGGGGGCGTCCAGGCGAATCCGGTCTCGTTGCGGTGGCCGGGGGGCGGGGTCGAGGTGCCGGCGACGGTGGGGGGCGGGGTGGAAGGGGAGGCCGGGTCGGTGGCCGGGTCGGTGGCCTGATCGGACGCTGCGGGGTCGGACGCCTGGCCGGATGCCGCAGGGTCGACGCTCGTCGAGGAGGCGGAGGCCGGGCGGTCGTCGCCGCCGGGGGTCTTGGCGGTGAGCAGGACGAGGACGGCGGCCGTGGCGGCCGCGAGAAGGATGGATAGGACCGCGAACCGGGCGCGGGCTCGGGGACTGGGGCCGGCGGCGGGGTCGCGGACGGGGGCGCGGGTGGGGACGAGGGCCGGCCGCGGCGGGGGCGGGGCGAGCTTCAGGCCGAGGGTCGGGTTCGTCGGCGGGGGCGGGGGCTCAGGGGGCTCGGGCCGAGGCGCCGGCTCAGGGGCGGGCGGCGGATCAGCGGGCTGGGGCGCGGGCTCAGGCGCGGGCGCGGGGGGCGGCTCAGGGGGCCGCTCCGGCGCGGGCCCAGGGGGCACAGGCTCGGGTGCCCGCTCGGGCGCGGGCTCAGCGGGCTCAGGCCGGGGCTCGGGCTCAGGGGGCTGCGGCTCGGGCGGCCGCTCCGGCTCAGGCTCAGGGGGCATCGGCTCAGGCTCGGGCTGCCGCTCGGGCTCGGGCTCTGCCGGCAGCGGTTCCTGGAGGCGTGCCGGGTCCACTCGCCGTGTCGGGACGTACCCGGCCGGGGGCGGGGGCTCGCTCGGATGCGGGTCCGGGACCGGCGGCAACGCCACCGGGGTCAGCGCCGCCTCCAGCTCGTCCAGCGTGGGGCGCTCCTGAGGCGGCTTGACCAGGAGCGCGGCGAGGACGGGGGTCAGCTCCCCCGCCGACGGCGGCAGCTCCGGCTCCTCGTACAGCACCGCGTGGAGCGTCGCCAGAGTCGTCGGGCGGGCGAAAGGGGAGTGGCCCGCCAGCGCCGCGCACAGCGTCGCGCCCAGGGACCACAGGTCCGACGGCGGGCCCTGCGGGCGACCGCCCACCCGTTCCGGGGCCATGTAGTCCGGCGAGCCCACCAGCATGCCCGCCACCGTCAGCTGCGTCGCGTCCTGGATCGCCGCGATGCCGAAGTCCGTCAGCACCACCCGGCCGGTCCGGCCCACCAGCACATTGCCCGGCTTGATGTCCCGGTGCAGTACCCCCACCGCGTGCACCTCCCGCAGCGCGCCGATCAGGCCGAGGCCGATGCGCGCCGCCTCCCGCGGGGACAGCGGACCCTCCCGGAGCAGGACCTGCTCCAGCGAGGGCGCGTCGACCAGCTCCATGACGATCCACAGCCGGTCGCTCTCCTCCACCACGTCGTACACGCGCACCACGTTGGGGTGGTCGATACGGGCCGTCGCGCGCGCCTCCCGGCGCACGCGTTCGCGGCGGACGCGGCTGTCCTCCGCGTCCTCGCCGTTCATCCGCATCTCCTTGACGGCGACCGGGCGGTCCAGAATTCGGTCCGCCGCGCGCCACACGCGCCCCATTCCCCCCTGTCCAATGCTTTCGTCCAGCCGGTAACGCCCCGCAACCAATAGCCCTGGAATACCCGGCATTCCCGTCCTCCCCCTCAGCTCCCGCAGCGACCAGGAAAGAGGTATGAACTTCCCCCCATCACAGCATAGTTAGGCGCAATCTTGTGGAACCCTTCTCCTACGCACTGCACAACACGCGTAAGGGGGCTGGGAAATGGACCACGCATACCGTGGATCAATAGTCGCGGCTATTGCCGCCGGCTTGCTCGTACTGCCGTTCACCGCCTACGCCGACGATCCCGCGCCGGGAAGCAGCCAGGGCGGCAAGCCCGGCCCCGCCGCGACCGCCGACGTGAAGATCACCACTGAGCTGCCGAAGCAGATCAGCGTCGACAACTCCACCGAGAAGACTGACCTCACGGCGAAGATCGCCAACAGCGGCTCCAAGGACAGCGGTCCCGTGACCCTCATGGTCGTCGGCTTCGACGGCATGCGGATCACCGGCGTCCAGGGCTGCGCGAAGATCCCCGACGACAAGCTGCCGGCCGGCTCGAACAGCGGCTATGCCTGCGCCGTCGACAAGCTCGAGGCGGGCAAGGCGCGCACGTACCAGGTCACCGCCTCCTTCGATCTGCAGAAGACCGGCAAGATCTGCCTGCCGGTCACCGAGGGCAAGACCGACAAGCTGCTCTGGCAGCAGGGCCCCGTCCCCTTCGGCACCTCGAAGCCGACCCCCAACGCCCCCGACACCCCCCTGCTGCTGGGCACCGACAACGTGCCCTTCGGCCCCGACAAGCCGCCGGCCGTCGACGAGCTCCCGCGCACCGGGCCCTCCGACGCCGCCGTCCCGCTCGGCCTCTTCGCCCTCACGCTCCTCGCGATCGGCGGCACCGGGATCTGGTGGACCACCCAGCAGAAGTCAGGACGGCCCTGAAAACCGGCGAATCGACAACCGGAACGCCCTGAATACACGCTGATTCGAAAGCAGCGCTAATCGGAAAGCAGTACGAAAAAGGCCCGCAGTCGTTCGCACGATCGACTGCGGGCTCGTGCGTGCGCGCAAAAGCCGGGAAAGCAGCTCCGGCTCGTCGGGCCCATCCGGTATTCCACGGCGCCGGCGTTGTCGCGGTACGACGTGACGACGGAACGCGGATGGACGCCGTCGGCCGCGCCGACGCAGGCGCCCGGACAGCGCCGATCCATACCTGACGGCGGATGTCAGGTATCTGGGAGAGGCTCTCCCCACAGGCCGACGAGGACCGACCGGCCCACAGGACCGAACGGAGTGCCCTTCCCATGCTTCCCCACGTCACGACCGCCTTCCGCCCCGGCGACGCCGGCTACGAGGACGAACTCGCCGGATTCCAGACCGGGTTCGCCCTGCGTCCCGAGCTGATCGTCGCCGCCGCGGACGCCGAGGATGTGCGCCGGGCCGTGGCGTACGCAGCCGAGCACCACCTGCCCGTCGGCGTGCAGGCCACCGGCCACGGGCTGCCCGGCGCCGCCGAGGGCGGGGTGCTGATCAGCACGCGGCGGATGGACGGCGTACGCGTCGACCCGGCGGCGCGCACCGCTCGCGTCGAGGCGGGCGCGCGCTGGGAACAGGTCGTCGAGACCGCCGCCGAGCACGGTCTGGCCCCGCTGAACGGCTCCTCCCCCGGCGTCGGCGTCGTCTCGTACACCCTCGGCGGCGGACTGGGCGTCCTGGCACGGGAGTTCGGCTACGCAGCCGACCACGTCCTCGCCCTGGACGTCGTCACCGCGGACGCCGAGCCGCGGCGGGTGACCGCGCAGAGCGACCCCGACCTGTACTGGGCGCTGCTCGGCGGCGGGCACAACTTCGGCGTGGTGACGGCCCTGGAGTTCGGCCTGGTCCCGGTGGCGAGGCTCTACGGCGGGTCGCTGCTGTTCGACGCGGACCTGGTCGAGCGGGCCGTGGAGAGGTACCTGGAGTGGACGGCCGACCTGCCGGAGGCGATGACCACGTCGATGGCGCTGGTGCAGTTCCCCGACCTGCCGATGGTCCCGGCGCCGATGCGGGGCAGGTACACGGCCTCGGTTCGAGTGGCGTACACGGGGGACGCGGCGGCAGGAGAGCGGCTGGTCGCGCCGCTGCGGGCGATCGGGCCCGCGCTCGCGGACTCGCTGCGGGAGATGCCGTACTCCGAGAGCCACACCGTCCACAGCGACCCGGACTTCCCGCACGCCTACTACGGGGACAGCGCGGTGCTCAGCGGTCTCGACGCCGGGACGGCGCACAAGGTGCTGGCGCTGACCGGGCCCGACGCCCCGTCGATGACGGTGGTGCAGATCAACCATCTGGGCGGGGCGCTCGCCCGGGCGCCGAAGTCCCCGAACGCGGTGCCGTTCCGCGACGCCCGCTTCCTGGTGCGGGTGCTCAACCCGCTCCAGGGGCCGGACAGCCTGGCGACGGTCCGCGCCCTGCACCGCGAGGTCTTCGACGCGCTCGCCCCGCTGGCGGCGGGCCGCGCGCTCAACTTCGCCTTCGGCGGCGGGGAGCGCACACAGGGGCTGTACGACCCCGAGACGCTGAAGAGGCTCGCCGGGCTGAAGGCCGTGTACGACCCGGCGAACCTCTTCCGCAGGAACTACAACGTCAGCCCCGGCGCTCGATGAGCTTCCAGGCGGCGGGCAGCAGGCCCATCGCCAGCGCGGCCTTCAGGGCGTCGCCGATCAGGAAGGGCGTCATTCCCTTGGCGACGGCCTGAGACAGCGTCATGTCGGCGGCCAGGGCGAGGTACGGGACGCCGACCGCGTAGACGATCAGGGAGCCGACGGCCATCGCGCCTGCGGTGCGCAGCACCGAGCGGTCCGCGCCGCGGCGGGCGAGCGCGCCGACGACCGTGGCGGCGAGCAGCATGCCGAGGACGTAGCCGAAGCTCGGCATGGCGAAGCCGGACTGGCCCTCGGCGAACCACGGCATGCCCGCCATGCCGGCCACGGCGTACAGCCCGAGGGCGAGGAAGCCGCGGCGGGCGCCCAGCGCGGTGCCGACGAGGAGCGCGGCGAAGGTCTGGCCGGAGACCGGGACCGGGGTGCCGGGGACCGGGAGGGAGATCTGGGCCGCGAGGCCGGTGAGCGCCGCGCCGCCGACCACCAGGGCCGTGTCCACCGCGTACTTGGTCCGTGCGGCGGGCAGCAGGTCGGCGAGGACCGCCCCGGGGCGAGAGGTGACGGAAGCAGTGCTCATCGGGACTCCGGGCGAGGTGGGGGCAGGTAGGGACAGGCTGAAGGTAGCCCACCGGCGATCACTCGATCACCATTGGCCGTCCACAAACCGGCGGTTGGCCGCTTGGTGGGGTTCGCACAAAGAGGTCTCCCTAATCCCGTCCCCCTCTATGGATCACGTGACGCTCGTCACTGAGGTCGGGAGCGGGCGCTCTGGTTTTGGCGTGAAGGAGGGGGCTCGGCGAGACTGTAGGTTCCCCATAACTGATCCAGAGTGATCCGAGAGTTACGAGCACCATGCACGACGCGTCGCCCACGCCCCTGGCCACTGAGGCCGAGCCCCTCTCCCACGGGCTCAAGCAGCGTCATCTGACCATGCTGGGACTCGGCGGGGTGATCGGCGCGGGGCTCTTCGTGGGCTCCGGCGCGGGCATCGCCGTCGCCGGTCCCGGCATCGTCCTGTCGTATCTGATCGCGGGCACGATCGCGCTGCTGGTGATGCGGATGCTCGGCGAGATGTCCGCGGCGATGCCGGCCTCGGGCTCCTTCTCGGTGCACGCGGAGCGGGCGCTGGGCCGCTGGGCGGGGTTCAGCGTGGGCTGGCTGTACTGGTTCCTGCTGGTGGTCGTCCTCGCCGTGGAGGCGACGGCGGCGGCGCAGATCGCGCACGGCTGGGCCCCGGCCCTCCCGCAGTGGGGCTGGGTGCTGGTCTTCATGGTGGTCTTCACCCTCGCCAACCTGGCGGCGGTGAAGAACTTCGGCGAGTTCGAGTTCTGGTTCGCCGCCCTCAAGGTCGGCGCGATCGTGCTCTTCCTCGGGCTCGGCACGCTCGCGGTCTTCGGGCTCCTGCCCGACACGGACCCCGTCGCCCTGGCCAACCTCACCGGCCAGGGCGGCTTCCTGCCGCACGGCTGGGAGGGCGTGGTCTCCGGCGTGCTCGCCGTCGTCTTCGCCTTCGGCGGTCTCGAGGTCGTCACCATCGCCGCGGCGGAGACCGCCGACCCGGCCCGCGCGGTCGGCCGGGCGGTGCGCAGCGCGGTGTGGCGCATCCTCTTCTTCTATGTCGGCTCGATGCTGGTCATCGTGACGCTGCTGCCGTGGACCGCGCAGCGCGCCGGGCTGAGCCCCTATGTCACGGTGCTCGACTCGATCGGGGTGCCGCGCGCCGGCCAGATCATGGAGATCGTCGTGTTCGTGGCGCTGCTGTCGGCGCTCAACGCGAATCTGTACGGCTCCTCGCGCATGGTCTTCTCGCTCGCCGAGCGCGGCGAGGCCCCGCGCGGCCTGCTGAGGGTCTCCGGCGGCGGGGTGCCGCGGCGGGCGGTCCTCGCCTCGGTCGCGTTCGGCTTCGTCTCGGTGCTGCTCAACCTGAAATGGCCGGACTCCGTCTTCCTCTACATGCTCAACTCGGTCGGCGCGGTGCTCCTCTTCGTCTGGGCGCTGATCGCGATCTCGCAGCTGCGGCTGCGCCGCCGTATCGAGCGCGAGGCCCCCGAGCGGCTCACCGCCCTGAAGATGTGGGCTTTCCCGTGGCTGACCTGGGCTTCGCTGGCCGCGATGGCCGCCGTGCTGGTGCTGATGCTCACCGACGAGGCGGCGCGCGGGCAGGTGCTGTGGTCGGCGGGGGCGACGGCGGCGGTGCTGCTGGTCGCCATCGTGCGGGAGCGGCGTGCCCGACGCGTGTGAGGTTGTGTTCACCATGTGTGAGCATCGTGACCGTATAGCGGACATCTGTTCCCTGTAAACGGTGAACGCACCCAGACTGTTCGGCGCTCTCCCGTCTCAGCTACTGAACAGGGCACGCCCATGTCTCCGACTTCCGCGCCCGAGACCGTCGACCAGAAGGCCGACGGCTCTCTCTCGCACGGACTCAAGCAACGCCACCTGTCGATGATCGCGCTCGGCGGCGTGATCGGAGCCGGGCTCTTCGTCGGCTCCGGCGCCGGCATCGCCGCGGCCGGCCCGTCCATCGTCATCGCCTACACGCTCTCCGGGCTGCTCGTCATGCTCGTGATGCGCATGCTCGGCGAGATGTCGGCGGCGAACCCGGCCTCCGGCTCCTTCTCCGTGCACGCCGAGCGGGCCATCGGCCCGTGGGCCGGGTTCACGGCGGGCTGGTCCTTCTGGTTCCTGCTCTGCGTGGCCGTCGGCCTCGAAGGCATCGGCGCTGCCAAGATCATGACCGGCTGGATGCCCGACACCCCGGAGTGGGCCTGGGTGGCCCTGTTCATGCTGGTGTTCTGCGCCACGAACCTGGCCGCGGTGAAGAACTTCGGCGAGTTCGAGTTCTGGTTCGCCGCCCTCAAGGTCGGCGCGATCACGCTCTTCCTGGTCATCGGCGTCCTCGCCATCCTCGGAGTTCTGCCGGGCACGGACGCGCCGGGCACGGCCAACCTCACCGGAGACGGCGGCTTCCTGCCGAACGGCAGCGAGGGGCTGATCATCGGCCTGCTCGCCTCCGTCTTCGCGTACGGCGGCCTGGAGACGGTCACCATCGCCGCGGCCGAGTCCGAGCACCCGGTGCAGGGCGTCGCCAAGGCCGTGCGCACGGCGATGTGGCGCATCGCGCTCTTCTACATCGGCTCGATGGCGGTCATCGTCACGCTGGTCCCGTGGGACGACCCGAAGGTCGTCGCGAAGGGCCCGTACGTCGCGGCGCTCGACTTCCTGGACATCCCGGCCGCCGGCGAGATCATGAACGTGGTCGTGCTGGTCGCCCTGCTCTCCGCCATGAACGCCAACATCTACGGCGCGTCCCGGATGGCCTGCTCGCTGGTCGCCCGCGGCCAGGGCCCGAAGGCGCTCGGCAAGGTCTTCGGCGGCGTTCCGCGCATCGCCGTGCTGGTCTCCTCCGTCTTCGGCTTCGGCTGTGTGCTGCTCAGCTACTGGCGGCCCGACGACGTCTTCCTGTGGCTGCTCAACATGATCGGCGCGGTGATCCTGGTCGTCTGGTTCTTCATCGCCGTCTCCCAGCTGCTGCTGCGCCGCCGCACCGAGCGCGAGGCGCCCGAGACGCTGGTCGTGCGGATGTGGCTGTACCCGGGGCTGACCTGGGTGGCGCTGGCGGCCATGGCGGCGGTCTTCGTCCTGATGTGGCGCGAGCCCGGCACGCGTACGCAGCTGTACTACACGGGCGGTCTGACCCTGGCCCTCGCGGCGGCGGGGTATCTGCTGCAGAAGTCGAAGGAGAAGGAGCGGGGCGGCGAGAGCGAGAAGGTGACGGACGCCGTCGGCTAGCCGTTGGCTCTCTCCTCTTCTCCTTGCCTCAGGCGCCGGACGGGCTGGTTCTCCAGCCGTCCGGCGCTTCGGCGTTCACGGCCGCGGGCCGCCCGGCGCTTCGGCGTCACGGCCGCGAGCCGCCCGGAGCCTGAGACGTTTTCACGGCCGCGGGCCGCCCGGCGGCGGCTCGCAGGGGACGTTCAGCCCGAGGAGCCCGCAGCGCGACCCGCTCCCGTCCATCCGCACCTCGGTGAGCGCCGTGTTCCGCAGCTGCGGGAAGACCCTGCGGTACTCGCCGAGCGGGATCGACAGCAGCTCGCACAGCACCAGCCGGAGCAGGGTGTTGTGGGCGACCACCAGCACCCGCTCCCCCTCGTGCTCCGCCGCGATGGCCCGCAGCGCCCGCGCCCCCCGCGCCGCCGCGGCCCGGGGGTCCTCCGCGTCCGGGAAGGGGTGCTGCGCCGGGTCCGCGCGGAAGGCGGCGGCCCGCTCGGGCTGCTCGGCCTCGAACTCCGCGAGGGTGCGCCCCTCCAGCACCCCGAAATCGCATTCGCGCAGCTCGTGTTCGCGCCGCGGCACGAGAGCCAGCGCCCTGGACGCGGGCTCCGCGGTGTCGATCGCGCGCGAGAGCGGAGAGGTCCAGATCGCGTCGACGGGGTGGCGGGCCGCCCACAGCCCCAGCCGGTGGGCCTGCCTGCGGCCCTCGTCGGTGAGCGCGACGTCGCTCGCCCCGGCGTACCGGTTCTCCGCGTGCCAGACGGTCTGGCCGTGCCTGACCAGCAGCAGTGTCGCGGTCATGGGGTCCCCTTCGTCGTGTCCGTGCGGGCGCGGGCGTGCGCGGCGACCGGCTCGGGCAGCCAGCCGCGCCGCTCCAGCTCCCCCACCATCGTCAGATACGGCTCGGCGAACCGTTCGCTGCGGCGCGGCCGCACCACATGGCGGAGCCGGACCATCCGCTCGGCGGCCTCGGCGAGAGTGGGGGCCGCGCCCGCCCCGTACGCGGCGAGGACGGCCATGCCCAGGGCGGGCTCGCTGTACCGCGGGATGCGGACGGACCGCCCGAGCACGTCGGCGCGCAGCTGGGTCCAGTAGTCGCTGCGGACGGCCCCGCCGGTGAAGGTGAGCGGCCCGTGCAGCGGCGCGCCCAGCAGGTCCAGGTAGTCCAGGCAGAGCCGCTCGGCCAGGCCCACGCCCTGGAGGAGCGCCGCCCAGTGCTCGGCCGGCGAGGCGGGCGCGCCGAGCAGGAAGCCGGTGGCGTCGGGGGCGAGGAAGGGGAAGCGCTCGCCCTGGGCGCCCAGCGGGTAGGCGACCGGGCCGGCCGGGTCGAAGCCGTGGGCGAGGGCGTCGAGGCGGGCCGGGTCCGCGTCGGGGAAGGCGGCGCGCAGGGCTCCGCCGCCGACGCCCGACGCGCCGCCGGGCAGCCAGCTCCCGTCCGGGGCGCGGTGGTTGTAGACGACGCCGGTCGGGTCGCGCAGGGGGGCGGCGGTGACTCCCTTGAGGACCAGGGTGGTGCCGAGGACCGAGTTCCACGAGCCGACGGCGAGCGAGCCCGAGGCGATCTGGGCCGCGCAGCCGTCGGTCATCCCGGCCACGATCAGCGTGCCCGCCGGGACGCCGGTCTCCTCGGCGGCGGCCCGGCACACCTCGCCGACCTTCGCGCCGGGCCGCACGACCTCGGGCAGGACGCCCTTCGGCAGGCTCAGCGCGCTGTCGTCGTAGCTCTCGCGCTCCGGGTCGTAGCCGGTCTTCAGAGCGTGGCTGGAGTCCGTGGGCAGGATCCGCCCGGCGAGCCTGGCGAGGATCAGATCGGCCTGGTGCAGCACGCGTACGTCGCGCCCGGCGCCGTGCTCCTTCAGCAGCAGCAGCGCCTTGCCCGGCCCGCGGGAGGGGGCGCGCCCGTCGTCGTACATCAGGGCGGGACCCAGCGGGCGGCCGGCCCGGTCGGCGAGGAGGACGGTGCCGGAGGTGGAGCAGACGGCGAGCGCGCGCGGGCCGGCGCCGGGGCCGGCCTCGCTCAGGGCCTCGCGGGCCGCGGCGCACACGGCCCGCCACCACTGCTCGGGGTCCTGCTCATGGCGCACGCCCTCCCGCCGCCCGGCCAGCGGGGCCGAGCCGCTGCCGAGGACGTCCCCGCGGTCGGCGGCGACGACCGCGCGGACGCTCTGTGTGCCGAGATCGATGCCCATCCACATACCGGCTCCCTCTGTGAACTTCACACTCTGCACCGAGAATTTCCGTTGCGCGAGGGATTGACGGCCAACTGGCGCTGTTCCAAGCTCTGTTAACCAGTCGGCTGAACGTGTTCGTACGACCGGGGTCACCCCTGTGCTTCGCGCCGTACGCCCTCTGCCCACACCGCACCGCCCACGACGACTCGGTCCCTCCGCTCCGCTCGCCGCGTCACCGCCTCCCCGCGGACCAGGCGCGCGAGCGGATCGGCTGGTCGCCGAGCTGCTGGCCGTCCGGCCTGAGAACCTGCTGCTGTTCGAGTCCGACAGGCCGGACAGACCAGGACGAAGGATCAAAGGGATCACCTCATGAGCACCCAGCAGCAGCGCGGCCCCGCCCCCCGCCAGGCGGCCATCGCCGAGTACGTCCTCGCCCAGGGCGAGGGGACCGCGGCCGAGCTCGCCGAGCGTTTCGACGTCAGCCTGATGACCATCCACCGGGACCTGGACGAGCTCGAACGGCAGGGCATCGTCAGAAAGTTCAGGGGCGGGGTCACCGCCCAGCCGTCGGGGGTCTTCGAGTCGAACGTCGCGTACCGGCTGAAGACCATGCGCGAGGAGAAGGCCGCCGTCGCCGCGCACGCGCTCACGCTGATAGAGCCGGGCATGGCGGTGATGCTCGACGACTCCACCTCCACCCTGGAGATAGCCCGCCGGCTCGGCTCGATCACACCGCTGACGGTGGTCACCAACTTCCTGGAGGCGCTGACCCTGCTCTCCGCCGAGCGCGGCATCCATCTGATGGCGCTCGGCGGCGACTACGACCCCCTGCACTCCTCCTTCCTGGGCGTGTCCTGCGTGGAGGCCGTGCAGTCGCTCCAGGTCGACCTCTGCTTCACCTCCACCTCCGCCGTCTCCGGCGGCTACGCCTACCACCAGGAGCAGCACATCGTGTCCGTCAAGCGGGCCATGCTCGACTCCGCTGCCCGCAACGTGCTGCTGCTGGACCACTCCAAGCTGGGCCGGGTGGCCCTGCACCGTCTCGCCCCGCTCTCCCGCTTCGACCTGGTGCTGGTCGACAGCGGCGCGCCGGCCGAGGCGCTGCGCGACCTCGACGAGCAGAAGGTCCCCTACCAGCTCTGCGAGGTGGGCGGTGCGTCATGAGGCAGGCGGTGGGCCGCCGTGACCGAGCCGGCCCTGCGCGGGCTCCCCAGGACGTACGCCCCTCTGGGCCGCCCCACGGTCGACGCGGTGCGCGGCCGGTCCGTGCGGGCCGCCGCCGACCCCGAGCACACCCCTGTCCTCGACGCCGAGACGGAAGAAGCCCTGAGATGAGAGTCCTCGCTGCCGGCGACCACTTCGTCCTCAACTCCCTGATCGCCGAGGCGCTCCGCCACGACCTCGCCGACACCCCCTTCGAGCTCTGCGAGCTCGCCCTGCCCTGGCCGCTGGAGCCCTTCGGCAAGGTCGCCGAGGTCGACGAGGCGAGCGACGTCGAGGACGCGCTGATCGAGGCGCTCGACGGGGTGGAGGCGTGCGTGACGCAGATGGCGCCCTTCACCGAGCGGGTGCTGGCCGCCTGCCCGTCGCTGCGGCTGATCGCCGTCTGCCGCGGCGGGCCGGTCAACGTCAACGCCGAGGCGGCGCGGGCCAGGGGCGTGCGGGTCTGCTCGGCGCCGGGGCGCAACGCCGCGGCGACGGCGGAGTTCACCGTCGGGCTGATGCTGGCGGCGCTGCGGCACATCCCCGAGGTCCACGACTCGCTGGCGCGCCAGGGCCGTTGGGACGCCTCGTACTACACCTACGAGCGCTGCGGGCTGGAGCTGGAGGACGCCCCCGTGGGCCTGGTCGGCTACGGCGCGGTCGGCAGCCGGGTCGCCCGGGTGCTGTCCGCGTTCGGAGCGGAGGTCGAGGTCTACGACCCGTATGTGCGCGGCGACGTGCACGGCATGCGCACCGACTCGCTCGACGCGCTGCTCTCCCGCTCCCGTGTGCTGACCCTGCACGCCCGGCTCACCCCCGAGACCCGGGGCCTGATCGGCGCCCGCGAGCTCGCCCTCATGCCCCGCGGCGCGGTGCTGGTCAACGTGGCGCGCGGCGGGCTGCTCGACACGGCTGCGCTGTGCGACGCCCTGGACAGCGGGCAGCTGGCGGCGGCGGCGCTGGACACCTACGAACAGGAGCCGCCCCCGCCGGGCTCCCGGCTGCTGGCCACGCGCGGCCTGGTGCTGACCCCGCATCTGGGCGGGGCGAGCCGCGCGGTGGCCCAGAAGGCGGCCCGCATCGCCGCGGCCGAGGTGGGCCGGCACGTCCGGGGCGAGCCGCTCGCGCACTGCCTGACCTGAGGCCGGCCGTGGCGGGGGGGGCGGCCCCGCCCCGCCCCCCCCCCCCCGGTGTTCCCGTGTGTCAGACCTCGGAGCGGACCGCGGCCACGAGGTGCTCCAGCGAGGTGCGGATCTCGGGCCGGCCGCGGGTCTTGAGCCCGCAGTCGAAGTTGGCCCACAGCCCCTCGGCCCTCATGGCCTCAAGTCCCTTGCGCAGCAGGGGCGATCTGCCGGCCGTCGCTTCCCAGACCGGCCCCAGTCCCGTACGTACGACAGCGGCGTTCCCCCTTGCCGCCGCAGGGCAGTGATCTCCACCAGATTCCCTCTCGCCACGCGCCTTTCTGGCCGACCGGGCGAGCCGTCCGCGGCGGCCGCCCTGCCCAGACCCGGCCAACAAACGCTGGAGACAAGCCACTTCGCCGCGCGCGCCCGTGCCGCGGCCTGACACTCACCCCGCAGCATGTTAGGTTAGGCAACCCTAAGTCGATCTCTGTGAGGGGTGCGGTGTGCGGGAACGGGAACCCGAACTAGCCGGGCGGACGGCGCTGGTGACCGGCGCCGGCCAGGGCATAGGCGAGGCCGTGGCGCGGCTGCTGGCCGACCAGGGCGCCTCCGTCGTCGCGGTCGACCGGGCCGCCGACGGAATCGCCGCCCTGGAGGCGGAGTACGGGAGCGACCGGATCGCCGCGCGCGCCGTCGACGTCACCGACCACGCGGCGGTAGACCGGCTGGTCGAGGAGACCGAACGGACCGTCGGCGAGCTGGACATCCTCGTCAACGTGGCCGGAGTGCTGCGCCCCTCCCGCGTCGTGGACCTCACCGACGAGGACTGGGACGACACCTTCGCGGTCAACTCCACCGGCGTCTTCCGCCTCTCCCGCGCCGCGGCCCGGAAGATGACCGCCCGGGGCGCCGGCTCCATCGTCACCGTCGGTTCCAACGCGGCGGGCGTCCCGCGCGCGGGCATGGCCGCCTACGCCGCGTCCAAGGCGGCGGCCACGCTCTTCACCAAGTGCCTCGGCCTCGAACTGGCCCGCAGCGGCGTGCGGTGCAACGTCGTGTCGCCCGGCTCCACCGACACCGCGATGCAGCGGCAGCTGTGGAGCGACCCCGAGGCGCGCAGCCGCGTCATCGACGGCGAGCCGTCCGCCTACCGCGTCGGCATCCCCCTCGGCCGGCTCGCCGAGCCCGTCGACGTCGCCGAGGCCGTCGCCTTCCTCGTCTCCGACCGGGCCCGCCACATCACCATGCACGACCTGTACGTCGACGGCGGCGCGACGCTGCGCGTGTGAGCCCGCGCCCACGAACCCGCCCGCTCCCCCGCGCGCTCCCCCAACCCGGCCCCCGCGCGGGCCGCCGAAGCGGCGACGCCCGTCCGCCCGCGCGCCCGGCCTGCGCTCAGCCCTGACCGGGCCCGCCCGCCTCCGCCCGTTTCCCGTTCCCCTCGCGCACCACTGAAAGGCACCGAACCCATGGCGCTCCCTGCCATCGCCCCCTACCCCATGCCCACCCCGGACTCCCTCCCCGCGAACAGGGTCGAGTGGACCGTGGACCCCAGCCGGGCCGTGCTCCTCGTGCACGACCTGCAGAACTACTTCCTGCGCGCGTTCGCCGAGGACGCCGCGCCGCTCACCGAGCTCCTCGACAACGTCGGCCGGCTGAC
Source organism: Streptomyces sp. NPDC051907 (assembly GCF_040681075.1). NCBI lineage: Bacteria > Bacillati > Actinomycetota > Actinomycetes > Kitasatosporales > Streptomycetaceae > Streptomyces > Streptomyces sp. NPDC051907. Next base: position 78,598 of record NZ_JBFAYB010000021.1, read on the forward strand.
CGCGTCCTGCCGCGCGGCCGGCGTCCCCGTCGTCTACTCCGCTCAGCCGGGCGGACAGACCCCGCTCGAGCGAGGTCTCCAGCAGGACTTCTGGGGCGCGGGCCTGCCCGACGACCCGCAGGCGGCGGCCATCGCGACGCCCGTGGCGCCCAAGGACGGGGACATCGTCCTCACCAAGTGGAAGTACAGCGCGTTCGCCCGCACCGACCTGGCCGAGCGGCTCGCCGAGCTGGGCCGGGACCAGCTGGTGATCTGCGGCGTCTACGCCCATATCGGCGTCATGACGACCGCCTGCGACGCGTGGATGCGGGACGTCCAGGCGTTCGTCGCCGCCGACGCCGTCGCCGACTTCTCCGCCGCCGAGCACGAGATGGCGCTGCGCTGGGCAGCCGGGCGGTGCGCCGTCGTCGCCACGACCGACACGCTCGTCCGCGGCGTCGAGGGGGCCTGAGGACCATGGCTCTGACGCTTCAGCAGATACGCGAGGACGTCGCCGACGCGCTCGGCGAGGACCCGGCGGACCTGCCCGACGACGAGAACCTTGTCGACTACGGCCTGGACTCGATCCGCATCATGAGCCTGGTCGAGCGCTGGCGGCGCGACCACGGCGTCGAGACGACCTTCGTCGACCTCGCCGAACGGCCCTCGATCGAGGTCTGGGCGAAGCTGCTGGGGGCCGTCTCATGACCCTCGCCGACACCGCCGCGCCCCGGGCGGAGGCCGGTGCGCGGGGCATGCCGCTCACGGCCGCCCAGAGCGGCATGTGGTTCGCCCAGGCCCTCGACCCGGACAGCCCCGCGCAGAACACCGCGGAGTGCATAGAGATCCACGGCCCGCTCGACCCGGTGCTCTTCGCCGAGGCGCTGCACCGGACGGTCGGCGAGACCGAGGCGCTGCGGGTCCGGGTCGAGGAGGGCGCGGACGGGCCGCGGCAGTTCGCGCTGGAGATCGAGCCGCCCGGACACGGCTTCCCGCTCCACGCGGCCGACCTGCGCGACCAGGGCGACCCGGACGCCGTCGCCGGGGCGTGGATGCACGACGACCTGGCGCGCCCCTTCGACCTGGCGGCGGGGCCGCTGTTCCGCCACGCCCTGTTCCAGGTGGGCGAGCGCCGCTGGCTCTGGTACCAGCGGGTGCACCACATCGTCCTGGACGGCTTCGGGTACTCGCTGGTCGCACGGCGGGTCGCCCAGGTGTACAGCGCCCTGGCCGCCGGCCGGGAGCCCGAGGGCAGCCCCTTCGGCCGGCTCGCCGACCTGGTCTCCGAGGACGCCGCGTACCGCGCGTCGGAGGCGTTCGACGCCGACCGGGCGCACTGGAGCGACGTCTTCGCCGACCGCCCCGAGGCGCCCAGCCTGGCCGCCCGCACCGCGCTGCCCTCGCGCACCTTCCACCGGCGCACCGTGCGCATCGGCGCCGACGTCACCGACCGGATCAAGGCGCTGGCCGGCTCCGTCCGCGCCACCTGGCCCGAAGTGCTGATCGCAGCCCAGGCGCTGTACCTCTCGCGCGCCACGAACTCCGACGAGGTGGTCCTCGGCCTCCCGTTGATGGGCCGTATGGGCTCGGCGGCGCTCCGCATCCCCGGCATGGTGATGAACGTGCTGCCCCTGCGGCTCACCGTCGCCCCGGAGGCGACGTTCGCAGAGCTGATCCGGCAGGTCGTCCTCGGCATCCGCGCGGCCCGCCGCCACCAGCGCTACCGCTACGAGGACATCCGCCGCGACCTCTCCCTGCTCGGCGGACGCCGGGCCCTGGTCGGGCCCCTGGTCAACGTGATGCCGTTCGACTACGGGCTGGAGTTCGCCGGAGCGCCCTCCGACGCCCACAACCTCTCCGCCGGCCCGGTCGACGATCTGACCGTCAACGTCTACGACCGGGCCGACGGCGCCGGGCTGCGCATCGACTACGACGGCAATCCCGAGCTCTACGAGGAGCACGAACTCGCCGTCCACCAGGACCGGTTCCTCGATCTGCTCTCCCGTCTCGCCGACGCCGACGCGCAGATCCCGCTCGCGGCGCACAGCCTCGCGTCCGAGGCCGAACAGGACCTGGTCCTCGCGGAGTTCAACGACACCGCCAGACCGGCGCCGCCCACGACGCTCCTCGCTCCGTTCGAGGCGCAGGCGGTCCGCACCCCAGGCGCGCCCGCGCTCGTCGCCGAAGGGCAGACCATCGGCTACGCCGAGCTGTCCGCCCGCGCCAACCGGCTCGCCCGGCATCTGGTCGCCCTCGGCGTGCGGCCGGGGTCGGTCGTCGCCGTCGCCGTGCCCCGCTCCGCCGAGCTGGTCGTGGCGCTGCTGGCGGTGCTCAAGGCGGGCGGCGCGTATCTGCCGCTCGACCCGGACTATCCGCCGGACCGGCTCGCCTTCATGGTCGAGGACGCCGCTCCGGCCTGCGTCGTCGTCGACGCTCCCGGCCGGGCGCCGGCCTCGGACGTGCCGACCGCGGTCCTGGAGGGCCTCGACCTCTCCGGGTACCCGGACACCGCGCCGGGCTGCGCCCTGACGCCCGATCATCCCGCGTACGTCATCTACACCTCGGGCTCCACCGGCCGCCCCAAGGGCGTGGTCGTGCCGCACTCTGCGATCGACAACCGGCTGCGCTGGATGCAGTCCGCGTATCCGCTGGCCGCCGACGACCGGGTGCTGCAGAAGACGCCGTCCGGGTTCGACGTGTCGGTGTGGGAGTTCTTCTGGGCGCTGCGCGAGGGGGCGGCGCTCGTCGTCGCCGAGCCCGGCGGCCACAAGGACCCGGCCTACCTCGCCCGGACGATCCGCGAACAGGGCGTGAGCGTCTGCCACTTCGTGCCGTCCATGCTCCAGGTCTTCCTCGCCGAGCCGGAGTCGGCGTCCTGCACGGGGCTGCGCCAGGTGTTCTGCAGCGGCGAGGCGCTGGCGCGCGAGACGGCGCAGGAGTTCGCCCGGGTGCTGCCGAACGTGCCGCTGCACAATCTGTACGGGCCGACCGAGGCCGCCGTCGACGTGACGTACCACGGCTGCCGGCCCGGCGACACCGGTCCGGTGCCGATCGGCCGGCCCGTCTGGAACACCCGGCTGTACGTGCTGGACGCGGCGCTCACGCCGTGTCCGCCCGGCGTCCTGGGCGAGCTCTATCTCGCGGGCGCGCAGCTGGCCTCCGGCTATCTGGGCCGGCCGGGCCTGACCGCGTCCCGGTTCGTCGCCGACCCGTTCGGCCCGGCGGGCGCGCGCATGTACCGCACCGGGGACCTCGCGCGCTGGAGCGCGGACGGCGAGGTCGAGTATCTGGGCCGCACCGACCACCAGGTCAAGCTGCGCGGCCTGCGCATCGAACTCGGCGAGATCGAGGCGGCGCTGGCCGCGGATCCGGCCGTGGCGGCGGCGTGCGCGCTGGTGCGCGAGGACCGGCCCGGCGACCAGCGGCTGGTCGGCTATGTCACCGCGGCCGACCTCCGGCCGGGGGCCGCACCGGACCCGGCGGCGCTGCGCGAGCGGCTGACGGCCGCGCTGCCCGACTACATGGTCCCCGGCGCGATCGTCGTCCTGGACGACTTCCCGCTGAGCCCCAACGGCAAGCTGGACCGCAAGGCGCTGCCCGCGCCCGCCTCCGCCGCCGCGGGGAGCGGTCGCGCGCCGGCGAGCCATCTGGAGGAGACCCTCGCCCGGCTGTTCGCCGACGCGCTGGGGCTGGAGTCGGTGGGCGTGGACGACGCCTTCTTCGACCTGGGGGGCACGTCCTTGCTGGCCGCGCCGCTGGTGCGGCGGGTGCGCGAGACGCTGGGGAGGGATCTGACGATCGGCGCCCTCTTCCAGGCGCCCACGCCCGCCGCGCTCGCCGCGAGGCTGGGCGCCGGGGACGACGGCGGATCGCAGGACGCGCTGGGCGTGCTGCTGGCGCTGCGCGCCCGCGGCGAGCGCACCCCGCTGTTCGTCCTGCATCCCGCGGGCGGCATCAGCTGGTGCTACTCGGGGCTGCTCTCGCGTCTGGCGCCGGATCAGCCGGTGTACGGACTCCAGGCGCGCGGGCTCGTCCACGACGAGGAGCTCCCCGCCACCATGGAGGAGATGGCGGCCGACTACGCGGAGCACATCCGAGGCGTCCAGCCGCACGGCCCCTACCGGCTGCTCGGCTGGTCCGTCGGCGGGGTGCTCGCGCACACCGTCGCCGTGCGCCTCCAGGAGGCGGGCGAGCGCGTGGAGCTGCTGGCGCTGCTGGACGCCTACCCCTCCGACCAGTGGCGCGACCAGGCCGTCCCGAGCGAGACGGACGCCCTGACCGCGCTGCTGCGGATGGCCGGCTTCGACCGCGGCGGCGAGCTGACCCGAGAGGACGTGCTGGCCACCCTTCAGCGGGAGGGCAGCGCGCTGGCCGGGCTGTCGGAGCGGACCCTGTCGGCGGTCGTCGACATCGTGGTCAACAACGCCCGGCTGATGCGCACCCACGACCACCGGGTGTTCGAGGGCGACACGCTGTTCTTCACGGCGACCGCGCCCCGGGCGGAGGACTGGCTGACGCGCGAGGCGTGGTCGCCGTACGTCAGCGGCGCCGTGCACAACCACGACGTCGGCTGTCTGCACCCGCAGATGACCCAGTCCCCCTACATCGAGCCGATCGCGGCGGTGCTCGCCGCCCGGCTGAGGGAGCTCGACGGCTGACGCGCCCCGGCGTCGAGGGACGGCGCGGTCCGGCGCCGTCCCTCGACGCGCGTTGCCGGTCGACGCGCACGGCGGCCCCGGCGGGGCGGCGCCGCCCCGCCGGGGCCGCCCGCTACAGGCGTCCTGAGCGGCGCTCTTGCAGGAGCAGCCAGGCGAGGTAGATCCCGCCGCCGACTCCGGTCACCACGCCGACGGGCAGCAGCGCCGAGTCGGTGATCCGCTGGGTCGCCCAGTCGGCCCCCGCGACCAGCACCGCGCCCGTCCACGCGGCGGGCAGCACGTTCGGGCCGGGGGCGCGGGTGATGCGCGCGGCCAGCTGGGGCGCGGCGAGGGCGACGAAGGGGATGGGGCCGGCCGCCGCGACCGCCATGGCGGTCAGACCGGTCCCCGCCGCAAGCAGCACCAGCCGGCTGCGCTCCGGAGCGACGCCGAGCGCCGCAGCGGTGTCGTCGCCCATCTCCAGCAGCGTGAGCCGGCGCCCGTACAGCAGCACGACGGGCGCCACGGCGGCCAGACCGATCACGGCGATCCATACGTCGCTCCAGCCGCGGCCGTTGAGCGAGCCGACCATCCAGGTGGCCGCCTGCGCGGCCTTGCCGATGTCCGCCCGGACGTAGAGGTAGCTGGTCGCCGAGCCCAGCACGGCGGACGCGCCGATGCCGACCAGGATCAGCCGGTAGCCGTGCACGCCCCGCTTGAAGGCGAGCAGATAGACGGCGACGGCCGTCGCCAGTCCGCCCAAGACCGCTCCGAGCGCGGTCTGCGGCGCTCCGGCGTCCAGCACGATGATGGCGACCAGGGCCCCGGCCGAGGCGCCGTTGCCGAAGCCGATGATGTCCGGGCTGCCCAGCGGGTTGCGGGACAGGGACTGGAAGACCGCGCCGGCCATGCCCATCGCGAAGCCCACGAGCAGTCCGTCCAGGGCTCGGGGGAGCCGCAGGTCCAGCACGATGAACTCGGCGCCGGGCGGTCCCCCGCCGGCGATCGTCTGCACCACCTCCCAGGGGCTGAGCTGGTAGCGGCCGCTGCCGACGGCGAGCACCGTCACCGCGGCCGCGATCAGCATCAGGGCGGTGCACGCCGCCAGGGACCGCCGGTCGTAGCGCAGGGACCAGCCGCCCGGGGCGCGCACATGGTCCCGTGCGACGCTCGTGTACTTGAGCAGGGTCACAGCTGGACTGCCTTCCGCTGCCGGACCAGATGGATGAAGAGCAGCCCGCCGACGAAGGCGGTGACGATGCCCACCTCGATCTCGGACGGCGGCACGACGACGCGTCCGACGACGTCGGAGGCGAGCAGGAGCGCCGGCGCGTAGAGCGCGCAGGCGGGGAACAGCCAGCGCGGGTCGGGTCCGGTGAAGGCCCGTACCGCGTGCGGGATCATCAGGCCGACGAAGCCGATGGGCCCGCAGACGGCGGTCGCGGCGCCGCACAGCAGGGTGATGGCGACGATCGACAGCACCCGGGTGCGGCCCACGTGCGCGCCGAGCGCTCGGGCGGAGTCGTCGCCGAGGGCCAGCGCGCCGAGCGGCCGGGACAGGGCGAAGGCCAGCAGCGCGCCCGCGACCAGCAGGGGCAGGGCTTTCAGCAGCAGGCCGGCGTCGCGTCCCGCGAGCGTGCCTATGGCCCAGTGGCGCATGGTCTCCAGCGCGCCGAGGTCGACGAGCTGGAGTCCGTTGACGTAGCCGAACAGGGCGGCGTTGACGGCGGTTCCGGCGAGGGCGAGCCGGACGGGGGTGGCGGTGCGGCTGCCGCCGAGCAGGTTGACCAGGACGGCGGCGGCGCCCGCGCCGGCCAGGGCGAACCACAGGTAGACGTCGAAGGAGCGGATGCCGAACAGGCTGATGGCGGTGACCACGGCGGCGGAGGCGCCCGCGTTGACCCCGAGCAGCCCGGGGTCGGCGAGCGGGTTGCGGGTGAGGGTCTGCATCAGCGCCCCGGCGACGCCGAGGGCCGCGCCCGCCGCGATGCCGATGAGGGTGCGCGGCAGGCGAAGTCCGCGGACGATGCCGTCGTTCTTGGCGCCCGACGGGTCGAACAGGCCGGAGAGGACCTGGTCCAGGGGGATCTGCTTGGCGCCGACGGCCAGACTCGCCGCGACCGCCGCCGCCAGCAGGACGAGCCCGAGGAGGAGGCCGCCGGCGCGCAGGGCGGCGCGCCGACGGGCGGGTGTGGGCGCGGATTCGTCGGCGTCGGCGCCGCGCAGCGTCTGGGCGGTGGCGCTCATCGGGTCCGTTCCGTCTCGGGAGCGGCGATGTGCGCCTCCGCTACGGGGGCGTCGATGCGCGTCCGTGTTTCCGGGGCGTCGGTCGGCGTCGGCGTTTCCGGGGCACCGATCTGGCGGGTCTCCGTTCCCGCCGTGTAGTGCTTCCACAGCCCGCTGTACACGCCGCCTTGGGCGAGCAGCTGTTCATGGGTGCCCTGTTCGGCGACGCGGCCCTGGTCCAGGACGACGATCCGGTCGGCGCGGGCGGCGGTGGCGAGCCGGTGGGCCACGACGACGGTCGTCCGCCGCCCGGCCAGTCGCTCTCCCGCGCGTGCCACGGCCTGTTCGGTGGCGGGGTCGAGCGAGGCGGTGGCCTCGTCGAGCAGCAGCAGCCCCGGGTCGACGAGTTCGGCGCGGGCGAGGGCGACGAGCTGCCGCTGACCGGCGGAGAGCGACGCTCCGCGCTCGCCGACCGGCTGGCGGAAGCCGTACGGCTGGGCGGCGACGGCTTCCAGCGCGCCGACCGCACGCGCGGCGGCCTCGACGTCGGCGTCGGTGGCGTCGGGGCGTCCGTAGCGGATGTTGTCGGCGATGTCGCCGGTGAAGAGGTGGGCCTCCTGGGGGACGTAGCCGATGAGCCGGCGGTAGCCGGAGGCGGGCCAGTCGCGGACGTCGGCGCCGTCGACGGTGACCCGGCCGGCGGCGGGATCGTAGAACCTGGCCAGCAGCTTGACGACGGTGGACTTGCCCGCGCCGGTCGGGCCGACCAGGGCGACGGTCTCGCCCGCCTCGACCGTCAGCGCGGCGCCGCGTAGCGAGGGGGCCTCGGCGCCGGGGTAGGAGTGGGTGACGTCGTGCAGCTCGACGCGGCCGGCCAGCCGCTCCGGCAGGGGCGCGGGGTCGGCGCTCTCCGGCACGGACGGGGCGATGCGCAGCAGCTCCACCGTGCGGCGCAGGCCGACGGAGGCCTGCTGGTAGCTGTCGAACGCCTGGGAGAGCTGCTGGATCGGGGCGAAGAACATGCCCAGATAGAGCATGAAGGCCACGAGCACGCCTGAGCTGAGGTCGCCGTCCGCGACCAGGGTCGTGCCGGTCAGCAGGACCAGGGCGCGCGAGAGCTCGGCGCAGAGGTTGACGGCGGGGAAGTAGACGGACGCGTAGCGCTGGGCGCGCAGCCGGGCGGCGCGGTAGGCCTCGGACAGCCGGCCGAAGTCCTGTGCGGAGCCCTTCTCCTGGACGTGGGCCTGCGCGGTGCGCAGTCCGCTGACGTTCTCCTGGAGGCTGGAGTTGACCTCGCCGATACGGCGGCGGGCTTCGTCGTACGCAGCCGACGACAGCCGCCAGAACACGAAGGCGGCGGTGATCACGAGCGGCAGCAGGGCCAGTGCGGCGAGCGCGAGCGGCGGGTGGACGAGGGTCATGGCGCAGATCGCGCCGGTCACGGTGGCCAGGGAGGCGACGGAGGTGAGCAGTCCGGTCTGCAGGAAGGCGGAGAGCGCGTCGACGTCGTTGACGATGCGGGTCATGATCTGGCCGCCGCGCTCGCGTTCGTAGAAGTCCATGCCGAGCCGCTGGAGCTGGGCGAAGGCGCGCACGCGCAGTCCGTACAGGACGCGTTCGCCGGCGCGCCGGGTGACGCGGCCCTGGAGGGTGAACGCGGCCCAGCCGACGGCCACCGCGAGGGCGGCGAGGACCGCGGAGAGGGCGAGGGCGGCCGAGTCGTCGGCGCCGACGCCCTCGTCGAGGCCGTGGCGTACGAGCAGCGGCAGGGCGACCGCGGCGGCGGTGTCGACGACGAGCAGGGCGAGTCCGAGCAGCAGCGGCAGCCGTACGGGCCGCAGCAGTCGGCGCAGCGAGATCTTCTCGTCGTGGGCGCGCAGTTCGCCGTCGTCGAGCCGGGGGTCGTCGTCGGGTACGTCGTCGGGCGCCGGCCCTGCGGCGTCGGGGCGGTCGGGCCACAGGTCGGGGGTGATGCCGTCGACGGCGTGCCGGGGCGGGGCGGTGCGCTCGTCGAGGGAGCCGCTGGCGCCGGCGAGCAGTTCGTTGAAGAGCGGGCAGCGGGCGGTCAGTTCGGCTTCGGAGCCGACGTCGACGAGGCGTCCGCCGTCCAGGACGGCGATGCGGTCGGCGAGGGCGAGGGTGGAGCGGCGGTGGGCGATCAGGACCGTGGTGCGCTCCTGGGCGACGGCGCGCAGGGTGGACTGGATGGCCGCCTCGGTGGCCGGGTCGACGGCGGAGGTCGCGTCGTCGAGGACCAGGACGAGGGGCGCGGAGAGCAGCGCTCGGGCGAGGGCGACGCGCTGGCGCTGTCCGCCGGACAGGCCCAGTCCGCGCTCGCCGACCTCGGTGGCGTAGCCGCCGGGGAGTTCGCTGATGAAGGCGTGTGCTCCGGCGGCCTCGGCGGCGGCCCGCACGTCGTCGTCGCTCGCGTCGGGCCGTGCGTAGGCGATGTTGTCGCGGATGGAGCAGGAGAAGAGGAAGGGGTCCTCGAAGACGGTTCCGACGGCTGAGCGCAGGGAGTCGAGGGCGATGTCCTTGACGTCGGCGCTCGCTGCGGGCGGGCCGATGCGGACGCTGCCGTTCTGCGGGTCGTAGAACCGGCTGAGCAGCAGGGAGACGGTGGACTTCCCGGAGCCGGGCGGGCCGACGACGGCGAGCGTCTCGCCCGCGCGGACGGTGAGGGAGACCTCGCTGAGCACCGGGTCGCTGGGCGCGTAGCCGAAGGTCACGTCGCGCAGCTCGACTTCGAGCGGGCCGTCGGGGACGGGGGCGGCGTGCGGCGCGTCCGTCACGTCGGGCTTGGCGTCGATGAGTTCGTAGACGCGTTCGGCGGCGGCCCTGGCCTGCTGGGCGGTGATGGTGAAATTGGCCAGAAGTCGCGCAGGTCCGGCGAGCAGGGTCAGATAGCCGGCGAAGGCGAGGAAGGTGCCGACGTCGATGGCGCCGCGCAGGGCGAGGGCGCCGCCGAGGGCGAGCACGGCGACCTGTCCGGCGGGCGGGAGCGCGGCCATGGTCGCGGTCGCGCCGGCCTGGAGGCGGGAGACCCGGATGCGGTGGGCGAACAGGCGGCGGGCGGCGGCGGTGAGCCGGGCGGTCTCGCGGTTCTCCTGGCCGAAGCCCTTGACGACGCGTACGCCGGTGACGGTCTCCTCGACGTGCTCGGCGATGGCGGCGGCCCGTGCCTGTGCGCCGCGGGTCGCGGGCACGAGCCGCTTGCGGCTGCGGGCGGCGACGAGCGCGAGCGTGGGGACGACGGCCAGGGCGACGACGGTGAGCGGCGCGGAGAGGTAGAGCATCGCGGCGACGGAGACCAGGAACAGCGCGCTGACGCCGATGGGGATCGGCAGCATGCCGAGCATGACCTGGACCTGCTGGAGGTCGCTGTTGGCGCGGGAGACGACCTGCCCGGTGCGCAGGGCGTCCTGCTTCACGCCGTCGTAGCGCTGCACCGCGTCGAACACCTGGGTGCGCAGCTGGTGTTGGACGGCGAGGGCGAGCTTGCCGGCGTAGAAGCGGCGGGTGAACTCCGCGCCGAACTGGACGAGGGCCAGTACGGCGAGCAGTGCGACGAGCGGGCCGATGCGGTCGGTCCGGCCGGCGACCGCGTCGTTCACCGCGATGCCGGCCAGCAGGGGCCCGAACGCCTCGAGTCCGGTGCCGAATACGGAGCTGAGCAGAACGGCGGCCATGAGCTTCGGACGGCTGCGGCACGCGGCGGCCAGCCGTCGTATCCAGCCAGAGTCAGTTCTGGGGGGTGTCGTTGATCCAGTAAGCACGAAGTTAGCTTAGGCTAAGCTAACTATCAGCTGCTCCGGGTGGCTCGATCACGCTCGCCCACGACGGCTCGCCGACCGCCAGCGCACCTTGCCACGACCACTTTTGACGGTGCGTCACAGGCGGTCAACAGTACAGATGAAAGCGGGGAGACATGCGTGTCCTGTTCGCCGGGCCGCCCTTCTTCGGGCTGCTCTATCCCATGGTTCCGCTGGCCCACGCGCTGCGCGCCGCGGGCCACGAGGTGCTCGTCGGCACGTGCGGCGCCGCGGTGGAGCACGCCGCGCGCGCCGGGCTGCCCGTCGTCGACTGCGCGCCGGGCATCGACCCCGACGCCCTGTACGCCCAGATGGAGAAGGACCGCCGAGGACGCAAGCCGCCCGCCCCCGGCGAGGGCGAGGAGCCGCCCCGCGGGAGGGGTTTCTCCTTCTTCAGCGACGAGATGGCAGACCACATGGTGAAAGTGGCCGAAACTTGGCGACCGGACCTCGTGGTGCACACCCCCCTCGGCGTCGTGGGCCAGCTCGTGGCCGCGAAGCTGGGCGTTCCCTCGGTGCTGCACGCCGTCGGCTTCGGGCACACCGGCGCGCATGTACGCATGATCAATAACACCCTCGCGGAAGCCTACGCCCGCCACGGCCTCGACGGCCCCGAGCCCGTCGCGGCCTGGCTCGATGTCGCCCCTCCGTCCATGAGCAGCACCGACGAGCCGAACCGCTGGTTCCTGCGGTACGTGCCCTACAACGGCGGCGCGGCCCTGCCCGACTGGCTCTACGAGAAGACGGACCGGCCGAGGATCGCCGTCACCCTCGGGACCGTACGGCCGGTCGTCGACGGCGTCTCGCCCGTGCAGTGGGTCGTGGACGCGGCCCGCGAGATCGACGCGGAGTTCGTCCTGGCCCTCGGCGGCGCCGACCTCAGCTCGCTGGGGCCGCTTCCGGACAATGTCCGGCCCGTCTCCTGGATACCGCTGGGCGCGCTGCTCGCCGCCTGCGACGCCGTCGTCCACCACGGCGGCGCGGGCACCACCCTCACCGCCCTCGACTCCGGACTCCCCCAGATCGTCCTCGGCGAGGGAGCCGACCGCCCGGCGAACGCCGCGGCCGTACGCGCCAGGGGCTGCGGCCTCGTCCCCGACGGGCCCGCCTCGCTCACCCCCAAGCTGGTCGAGCAGCTGCTGAGCGACGAGACGCTCCGCGTCAACGCCCGTGCCGCGGCGGCCGAGATGGCCGCGATGCCCAGCCCCGCCGACGTCGTCGTACGGCTCGTGGAGCTGGCGCGCGCCCGACGCACCGACGGGAGCGAGGGGTGAACGGCACGGCCCCCACCGCACGGGGCGCCTCCCACGACCCGGCCGCGGCCGTGTCGACCGGCGCCCAGCCGGGCGCTCCCCTGGC